>NZ_PGDQ01000013.1 GCF_003073135.1 Euzebya rosea | reverse complement strand
ACCATCGGCAGCTTCGAGCACATCCTGACCGCCACCACGGTCGGGCCGTTCGCCGCCAACCACACCCCCAACCCCGCCCACACCGCGTCGGTCGACTGGATCCAGAACGCCAACGACCCCCTCACCGACGAGGACGGGGACCCCACACCCCCACCGCCCACCGACCACACCGTGCAGGTCGACGTGGTCGGTGCCGGCAGCGTGACGAGTGACCCCGAGGGGCCGGGCCATCCCGACGGCACCCTCGTCACCCTCTCGGCCCACCCCGACGCCGGCTGGACCTTCGACGGCTGGTCCGGGGACATCACCAGCACCGACAACCCGCTGCAGTTCGTCGTGGAGGACGACACCACCCTGGTCGCCACGTTCGCCGAGCTGCCCACCCATTCCCTCGAGTCAGACGACTTCTCCGCGGGCTGGGACACCGACCGCTGGGTCGAGGTGGATCCGGTCGGCGACGGCACCGTCGGGGTGTCCGGCCAGGGGACCGAACAGGCCTCGATCGACCTGTCGGTGCCGGCGGGGACCTCCCACGACCCGTGGAGGACCAACCGGGCGCTGCAGCTCCTTCAGCCGGTCGCCGACATCGACGTCTTCGTCCAGGTCGGCTTCCTCGGTGTGCCGGTCGAGCGGTACCAGATGCAGGGGTTGATGGTCGTCGAGGACGACGACAACTGGCTGCGAATCGACTTCGTCCACGTCGGCAGCCGGCTGCGGGTGTACGCCGGCAGCACCGTCGACGGCAGGACGACCACCGAGCTGGCCACGACCATCACCGCGAGCGGTCCTGTCGCCCTCAGGGTCGACCGTGCCGGCGACACGTGGACCGTGGAGTGGTCCGACGACGGCACGACGTTCCACGGCGCCGGCGTGTTCGACCATCCGATCGCGATGACCCGGCTCGGCCCGTTCGTCGCCAACCACACCCCCAACCCGGCCTTCGTCGCGGAGGTCGACTACGTGATGAACCTGGACGCCCCGTTGGCGACCGAGGACGGTCAGCCGTGGGACGACCAGCCGAATCCGGACCCCGACCCCGACCCCGGCCCGGGACCCGAACCCGCGATCACCGACCAGCCCGAGGACACGCTCGTCGGCCCGGACGGCACCGCCAGCTTCGCGGTTGGGGTCAGCGGGACACCCGAACCGTCGATCCAGTGGCTCCGCAACGGCGTGCCCATCCACGGGGCGACGTCGGCAACCCTGCAGCTGGCTGCCGAGCTCGAGCAGGACGGTTCGACGTTCGTGGCCAGGGCGACGAACACCCACGGCACGGTCGACAGCGACCCCGCGGTCCTGCACATCGGCCAGGACGCCCCGACCTGGTGGAGCGATGCCCACGACCACCGCGTGACGTTGACGGCAACGCCGGCGGACGCGGTGGACGGCGCGCTCGTCGTGTTCGACGTGGACCTCCCGGCAGCGCTGGCAGCGGCCGGGGCGACCGACACCGACGTCGACGTCGACGGGCTGCGCCTGGTCGAGGTCGACGCGGCGGGGGTGGTGATCGACGACGCCGTGGACTTCCAGCTGGACGAACGGGACGGTCCGGCGGCGGGCGAGCTGGTGGTTCGGCTGGGTGGCGTGACCGCGGCCGGCACGTCCAGGTCGTTCGACCTGTACGTCACCACCGGCGACAGCGGACTGTCCCCGCAGGACGTGGCCCCGCAGGTCACGGTCCAGGGCGACACGGCGCAGGGGCACCCCGTAGCCAGGACCGCGACCCCGGCTGGGGAGTGGACCTACCAGATGGACGGAGGCGCCTTCGCCAACCTCGTGGACGTCGCCGGCAACGACTGGATCAGCTGGAGCACCGCACCCGGTGCGCTGGGCGAGTACCGGGGGATCCCGAACCTCGTCTACCCGGCCGGCAGCCTGCGACCCGGGGCGACCAACGCCACGACCGTCGTGTCGGGTGCGGGGCCGCTCCGGGCAACACTGGAGACCACCACCAGCGACGGATGGGCGGTGCGATGGGACATCACCCCCACGCACGCGACGATGGAGGTCCTGACGGCTCCCTCGAGGTACTGGTTCCTCTACGAGGGGACCCCGGGCGGCGTCCTCGACCCGACGCTGGACACCGTCACCCGGCCGGGTGGGGTCGTGACCCCCGCGCACGAGGCCTGGACGGAGGACCTGGCCGGGGACGAGCACGTCGTGGTCACCGACGGTCCCACCGGCCGGTCGTTGTTCGTGGCTGCGCACGCCGACGACACCACGGTGGACTCCTACCGGGCCATGGACGAGGTCATGACCGTCCTCGGACTGGGGCGCGAGAACCTCGCTCGCCACCTGTCCGGTTCGGGCTGGGTGGTGTCCGTCGGGCTGGTCGACGGCGACCCCGGGGCGGCCATCGACGCGGCCCGGGCCACGATCGATGGCACCACCGGCCCGGCCGAGGTGCGCGGCGGCCCGGCCAGCGGCGATCAGGTCCCGCCGGCCATGGTCGACGTCGACGTCACGGTGGGCGAGACCACCGCAACCATCGTGTGGACGACCGACGAGCCGGCCTCCGGCGTCGTCGAGTGGGGTGTGGCCGCCCCCGGGGCCGACGGGACGGCCACGGACGGCGCGCTGGTCACCGATCACCTGCTCGACATCGACGGCCTGACCGCTGGCACCACGTACCGCTACACCGTCAGCGGGCGGGACGCGGCAGGCAACCACGCGACGACCGCCGAGGCGACGTTCACGACCAGCGGTGGAGGCGGCGGCGGACCGGGAGGGGGTGCCGGACCGTCCATCGCCGTCTGGTACGGCGACCACCAGGAGGTCGGGGCGTCGGGGACCACGTCGGTCTGGACCGAGGTGCTGGGCAACGTCACCGATCCCGACGGGGTCGCCTCGTTGACCTACACCCTGGACGGCGGGCCGAGCCAGCCGTTGTCGCTCGGTCCCGACCTGCGGCGGCTGCAGTTCCCCGGCGACTTCAACGTGGAGATCGACAACACCCTCCTGCCCCCGGGCGAGCACACCGTGGTCCTGACCGCGACCGACAGCCTCGGCAACACCTCGACGCGATCGGTGGTCATCGATCGTGTCGCCGGAACGGCACCGATGCCGTTCGTCGTCGACTGGGACACGGCAGGGGCGATCGGCGCGGTCGGACATGTCGTCGACGGCCTGTGGTCGACGGCCAGCGGCGCGCTGCGGACCAGCCAGCTCGGCTACGACCGGGTGGTCGCGGTGGGCGACCTGACCTGGACCAACATGGACGTCGTCGTCCCGTTCGTCGTGCACGGGTTGGGGCCCGACAGCGGGACCCCGCAGAGCGGTGCGCCGCTGGTCGGCCTCGGACTGCGCTGGCGGGGACACAGCAACGAGTCCGGCGAGCAGCCCAGCATCGGCTTCTGGCCCATCGGCGCCTACACCTGGTACCGCTGGCAGAACGGTGGCCGGGTCGAGCTGTACGCGAGTGGCGGCTCGCCGGTGGATCGCACGTACGTGCCGCTCGAGTTCGGGACGCCATACGTGATGCACGCCCGGGCAGTCACCGTCGGCGTGGAGACCACCTACCAGTACTCGGTGTGGCCCGAGGGCGAACCCGAACCGCCCTGGCAGGTGGAGCTGACCACGAGCAACGGGCACCTGTCGGGCAGCGTCGCCCTGATCGCCCACCACGCCGACGTGTCCTTCGGCACCGTGACGATCACGGACCCGGGGACGTGAGGCCCGGTGCGTCGGCTGGGCGCACCGAAAACGGAAGCGGGCGGGCGTCCGATGGGGACGCCCGCCCGGTTCCAGGTGAACCTGTTGGTTACTCGATGATCTTGACGACGCGGCCAGCACCCACGGTCCGACCACCCTCACGGATGGCAAACCGCAGACCCTCGTCCATCGCGATGGGCTGGATCAGCTCAACCGTCATCTCGGTGTTGTCACCCGGCATCACCATCTCGGTCCCACCAGGCAGCTCCACCGCACCAGTCACATCCGTGGTCCGGAAGTAGAACTGGGGACGATAGTTGTTGAAGAACGGCGTGTGACGCCCACCCTCGTCCTTGGACAGGATGTAGACCTGCGCCTCGAACTTGGTGTGCGGCGTGATCGACTTCGGCGCCGCCAGCACCTGCCCGCGCTCCACCTCGTCCTTCTTCGTCCCACGCAGCAACACACCAACGTTGTCGCCAGCCTCACCACGGTTCAACAGCTTGCGGAACATCTCCACACCCGTGACCGTCGTCGACGTCGTGTCCTTCAACCCGACGATCTCGATGGTGTCACCAACCGTGACCACACCACCCTCGATACGACCAGTCACCACAGTCCCACGACCCGTGATGGAGAACACGTCCTCGATCGGCATCAGGAACGGCTTGTCCAGGTCACGCTCGGGGTCGGGGAAGAAGTCATCCACCGCCTGCATCAGGTCAAGGATGTTCTGCTCCCACGCCTCATCACCCTCCAGCGCCTTCAGCGCCGACACCGGGATGACCGGGCACTCATCACCATCGAACTCATAGGAGGACAGCAGCTCACGAACCTCAAGCTCCACCAGCTCCAGCAGCTCCTCGTCATCGACCATGTCGACCTTGTTCAGCGCCACCACCAGGTTCGGCACACCCACCTGACGGGCAAGCAGCACGTGCTCACGCGTCTGCGGCATCGGACCATCAGCAGCCGACACCACCAGGATCGCCCCATCCATCTGGGCCGCACCCGTGATCATGTTCTTGACGTAGTCCGCGTGACCCGGCGCATCCACATGCGCGTAGTGACGCTTCTCCGTCTCGTACTCCACATGAGAAACGTTGATCGTGATACCACGCTCACGCTCCTCCGGAGCCTTGTCGATCATGTCGAACGCCGACGCCGTCACGTTCGGGTTGTTCTTGGCCAACACCGTCGTGATCGCCGCCGTCAACGTGGTCTTGCCATGGTCGACGTGACCGATCGTGCCGATGTTCATGTGCGGCTTGGTGCGCTCGAACGTTGCCTTAGCCATGTCTCCAGGCTCCTGTTGTGCGGGAGGACGCGGCCCCTGAGCTGGCCGCTCGGATTCGCCCCGCTTGGCGGGGACTCGGATGGATGCCACGACTGGTCGTGGGCACACCCTCCGGCGGGAGCCGCCGGAGGGAGTCGTAGCGGCGGGTGGACTTGAACCACCGACACCTCGATTATGAGCCGAGTGCTCTAACCCCTGAGCTACGCCGCCGTGTCGGCCCCCTGAGGGGCACGATGGTCTGTATGTCGACGCCGGGGAAGCGTCGTTGTCCGAGCCTGTGATGGCTCTGGGTCGTGATGTGAGCCCCCCAACGGAATCGAACCGTTGACCTCTTCCTTACCATGGAAGCGCTCTGCCGACTGAGCTAGGGGGGCGTGGAGGGACGTGATTCCGTTCCTCACGGGAGGTGGAGAGTATCGGCCCTCGAGCGCCCTCGTGCAACTACGCCACCTGTCCCACAGTCACAGCCGTGTCGTGGCGGCCATCGAGTAGGCGATCCACGTGAGGTCGGGCGGGTGCGAACGGACCCTCGGGAACGTCGAACGCCCCCTCGTGGTCGAGGGGGCGTTCGGTCCGTGGTGGGTGCAGGATTTGAACCTGCGTAGGCTAAGCCGACGGAATTACAGTCCGCTCCCTTTGGCCACTCGGGCAACCCACCGGGAGTCGAGAAGGGTAGCACCCTCCCCACGGCCTTCGCACACCCACGCCATCGCACCCACGTCGCCGCACCCCGACGGTGTTCGACGTGCATGGTCCACCCGGCCGGTCCGCGGACTACGCTGTGGCCATGGCAGATTCCAGCTTTGACGTAGTGGCCGAGGTCGACCGCCAGGAGGTCGACAACGCGCTGAACCAGACCAGCAAGGAGCTCGCGCAGCGCTTCGACTTCAAGGGGACGGGCGCCAGCATCCGATGGTCCGGCGAGGACATCCTGATCGAAGCCAACAGCGAGGAGCGGGTCGAGGCCGCGCTCGACGTGCTCAAGACGCGGATGGTCAAGCGCAAGCTCAGCCAGAAGGCCCTGGACGTGGGTGAGGTCAAGCCGGGCTCGGGCGGCATGTACCGGCTGGAGATCTCCTTGGTGAGCGGCATCCCCAAGGACAAGGCCAAGGAGATGGTCAAGCTGATCAAGGCGTCGAAGCTGAAGGTGACCCCGTCGATGCAGGACGAGCAGATCCGGGTGAGCAGCAAGTCCCGCGACGCCCTGCAGGAGGTCCAGGCCCTGCTGCGCAACAACGATCAGGACCTTCCCCTTCGGTTCACGAACTACAAGTAGCGTTCACCTTCGATTGGTCCGTTCGGACCAGCCCCAATGGCCATGATCAACAGGCCATGTGCGTCATCGCTTGGGAATGAACGGCTGAGTACGCTTGTTCCAGCAAGAACAAGAAGCCGAAACCCAACCCTCACCGGGAGGTGAGCTGTGATGACCAACCCCATGTTCGACGCCGCGTTCTCCAACCTCTTGCAGAAGTTCCGGACCCACGAGGACCTCCGCGCCTCCAAGGCCGACCTCGCGACGTTGTCCCGGTCGTCCCACGAGCTGTTCCAGGCGCGCATGGCCATGCGCAACGCCGCCCGCTAGAGAGGGAACACTCCCGCGGGACGCCGACCGCGGACCACGCAGTCAACGCCGGGCCCACGGGCTCCGCACAGAGGAAACGCAGACGCCCCGCTCCACGAAGGAGCGGGGCGTAGTCGTGTCCGGGGACCGGTGATGGGGCCGGATCAGCCGACCTGGCCCATCCGCTGGGCGATCTGGTGGAGGTTCGCGACGCGGTCCTCCGTCTTCGGGTGGGTGCGGAACAGCCCACCCATGCCGCCCATGCCGCCGAAGGGGGCGGAGATGTAGAGGGACTGGAAGGCCGACGACGCCTCGGCAGGCGTGCCACCGAGCCGTGCGCGGGCACGGCCACCGGCGTCGAGCTTCTGCAGGGCGCTCGCCAGCGCCAGCGGCTTGCCGGTCAGCTCGGCACCGGAGGTGTCGGCCTGGGTCTCGCGGCTGCGGGTCACGGCGAACTGGATCAACATCGCGGCGATGGGGGCGAGGAAGATCGTCAGGATGCCGGCGCCGAGGCCGCCACCCTCTCGGTCGCGACCGCCACGACCGAAGAACAGGCCGAAGCGGGCCATGAACGTGATCGCCGTGGCCAGGGTGGCTGCGACCGAGCCGATGAGGATGTCCCGGTTGTAGACATGGGACAGCTCGTGGGCGAGGACACCCTCCATCTCCTCGCGGTCGAGGATGTCGATGAGCCCCTGGTTGACGCAGACCGCCGCGTTGGTGGGGTTGCGACCGGTCGCGAAGGCGTTGGGCTGTGGGGACGGGGACACGAAGAGCCTGGGGAGCGGCTGGCCCGCACGCGCAGCGAGGTCACCGACCATCTGGTGGTACCACGGGTACGCGGTGGGATCGGCCGGGACGGCCCGGGCCATCCGGATGGCCAGCTTGTCGCTGAACCAGTAGGAGCCGACGTTCATCGCCAGCGCGAGGACCAGCGCGATCGTCAGGCCCCCCTGACCGCCGAAGTAGGACCCGACGGCCAGCATCAGGCCGGACAGGCCGGCCAGCAGGACGAAGGTCTTGACGGACTTGAACACCGTGTGCTCACACTCCTGTGGGGACGCGCCTCCCGCGCCGTGCGGGGGCTGTCCACAAGCGTATGCAGGACCGGTCCCCCGGAAACCCCGGGGTGGTAAAGCTCGGGTCAATCCGTGCCGCAGCCGCGTCCCCCGGGATCCGGACCGGTGTGGCTCGCGAGTGCTAGCGGGGCCCGCCAGCGGTGCGGACGTCCTCGGCAGCGGTCCCGGTGGCGATGTCCTGCACGAGGTCGAGGAGTCCACGGGCGTCGTAGAAGAGCGTTGCCGCCGAGTACGCCGCGACGAAGCCGATGGCCAGCGACAGCGAGGGATGGGCCCGCAGCCAACCCAGCGCCCGGTCGTTGGCGCTCGCCGGCACCGGGAGCCACAGGCAGAAGGCCGTGATCGCCGCACCTGCCATGGCACCCACGAGGATGTCGCTTGGATAGTGGAATCCCATGTAGACCCTCGGCAGCAGCACGAACAGCGTGCTGTACCCGAGCAGCCACCAGCCAGCACGTCGGTCGATCCACCACACCAGCACCACGAGCGCCGCCATGAGGGCCGCATGGTCGCTCGGGAAGCTGCTGGAGGTCCGGAGCGACTCCAGCGACCCCTCGTCCAGCGCACCGATGGTGACGAGGTCCAGGGAGTCGTTCATCAGGGGCCGGGCTCGGAAGGGCAGGAACTCCTGTGAGACCCGCACACCCATGGTCGCGACCAGCAGCCCCACGCCGCCGCGCACGAGGGTCAAGCGGTCGTCCAGCAACGTCCCGAACCGGCGGTGGGCCACCCCGATCAGGACGGCGATGGCCGCCACGGCCTTGAAGATGTCGAGCGTCGAGACGAGCAGGACGACGTCGTCGAACAGCTCGCTGGAGCCGGCCGCGCTGTTGACGACCTCGACCGCTACCCCAGCGAACACGAACACAACACTAGCTTAACGCAGAGTGACCTTCGCGTCGCCCGGTTTCTCGGCGACCACGCAGCCCGCTAGCTGCCGGCAGCGACCAACGTCGACATCTCGGCGAACCCGGCGAACGCCTGCGGCAGCAGGCCGAGGACCACGGCAGCCACGGCGAGGCCACCGATGGCGACCCACAGGGGGGCGCCGGGGCGGACACGCGCCGCACCCTCCGGCGGGGCGTCCATCCACATGGTGCGGGCGACCCGCAGGTAGTAGAAGGCGCCGATCACGGAGTTGACGACGATCGCCGCGGCCAGCACGACACCGATGGCGTTGAGGGGCTGCGCGACAGCCAGCAGGATGACGAACTTGGCGTACCAACCGACCAGCGGCGGGATGCCCGTCAGGGCGACCAGGAACAACGTCAGCGGGACGGCCAGCCCCGGCTGGGTCAGGCCCAGCCCGGCGAAGTCGCTGATCTGCTTGCCCGGGCGGGTGCGGGCCACCGCGGTGACCACGGCGAACGCCCCGATGTTCATCACCGAGTAGACGAGCAGGTAGACCATCACCGCGGAGAAGGCCTGGCTGTTGATGTCGGCAGCGCCCGTCTGGACGATCCCGAACGGGACGAGGATGAACCCACCGGTGGACACCGAGGAGTAGGCCAGCAGTCGGACGATGTTGGACTGCTGCATCGCCGTCAGGTTGCCCAGCGTCATCGTGACGATGGCGATGATCGCGAGGATCGGCGCCCACACGTCGGCCAACGGCTCGAAGGCGATGAAGCAGACCTGCAGCAGGCCGGCCATACCAGCGGCCTTGGACAGCACCGACAGGAAGGCGGTCACCGGCAGCGGTGCACCCTCGTAGGTGTCGGGGGCCCAGAAGTGGAACGGCACCGCGGAGATCTTGAAGCCGAAGCCGACGATCACGAACAGCAGCGCGGCCAGGACCATCGGGTCGCCGGCGAAGGCGCCGAGGCGCTCGCCCAGCAGGACCAGGTCTGTGGTCCCCGTGAAGCCGTAGACGATCGAGGCGCCGAACAGCAGGACGGCCACCGACAGCACCCCGAAGAGGAAGAACTTCAGCGCACCCTCGTTGGACTTCAGGTCGAACTTCCGCAGACCCGCCATCACGAAGCCGGGGACCGACACGATCTCCAGCGCGATGAAGACCATGACGAGGTCACGCGCCGACGGCATCAGCAGCATGCCGACGTAGGAGGCCAGCAGCAGGAAGTAGTACTCACCCTGGTAGGTGCGGATCTCCTGGAAGTACCGCCAGCTGAGCAGGAGGATCAGGAGTCCACCGGCCAGGAAGAACCCCTTGAACAGCAGCGCGTAGTTGTCGACGACGAACATGTTGCCGAACGACCGGCGGTCGGTGCCGTCGATGGCCAGTCCGATGACGGCGGCCAGCGACCCGAGCACACCGATGATCGAGATCGGGTTGACGATCCAGACCTTGTTGCGCGGCAGGAAGGGCTCGGTCAGCAGCACCACGAACGTGGTGGTGAGCAGGATCAGCTCCGGTGTCAGCGACACCCAGTCGATCAGCTTCGGGTCGAGATCCATGTGCGAGGGGCTCCGGTGGGGAGGTGCAGGTGTGGGGCGTTGACCGAGGTCAGCCGCTGAAGAACGACATGATCTCGTTCACGTCGGGGGTGGTGATGCCCCAGACGAGGAACGGGAGGACGCCCAGCAGCAGCGTCATGGCCAGCAGGGGCAGCCAGGTGCCCCACTCGATGACGGAGATGTCGGCCAGGCCGGCCTCCAGCCACCGCTTGGGTGCGGAGCCCATGTTGATGCGCTGCAGCATGTAGAGGAAGTAGCCGGCGGTCAGCACGGTGCCGAAGGCCGCCAGGACCATGAGGACGCGGTAGAGGGTCAGCAGGCCGCCGGCCTCGAGGGCTGCCGCCGGCTGGAAGGCCGACAGCAGGGCGCCGAACTCGCCGGGGAAGCCGGCCAGGCCGGGAAGGCCCAGCGAGGCGATCGACACGAAGGTGAAGACCGCGGCCATCTTCGGCATCGTCTGCAGCACACCACCACCGATCTCGGCGATGTCACGGGTGTGGTAGCGCTCCTTCATCGAACCGACAACGAAGAAGAGCATGCCGGTGATGACGCCGTGGGCGATCATCCCGAAGATCGCCGCGTTGATGCCGACGGGGGTCAGGGTCGCGATGCCGAGCATCACGAAGCCCATGTGGCCGACGGAGGAGAAGGCGATCAGGCGCTTCAGGTCGGTCTGCGCGAGGCAGCAGAGCGCCCCGTAGATGATCGCGATGACGCTGAGCACACCGATGATCGGCGCGAAGTCGATCGCGCCCTCGGGGAGGATCGGGATGGCGATCCGCACGAACCCGTAGGTGCCCATCTTCAGCAGGATGCCGGCCAGCAGGACCGATCCGACGGTGGGGGCCTCGGTGTGGGCGTCCGGCAGCCAGGTGTGGAACGGCCACATCGGGACCTTGATGGCGAAGCCGAGGAAGATGCCCAGGAACGCCAGGCGCTGGAAGGTCTCGCTGAACGCGCCGGACTGGCCGAGCTCGGACAGGGCGACGATGTCGAAGGTGTTGCCGGTGAACCGCAGCGCCAGGAAGGCGACCAGCATGAAGACCGAGCCGAACAGCGTGTAGAGGAAGAACTTGACCGCCGCGTACTCACGACGCGGGCCACCCCAGACGCCGATCATGAAGTACATCGGGACCAGGACCAGCTCCCAGAAGATGAAGAACAGGATCAGGTCGAAGGCGATGAAGGTGCCGGCCATGCCCGTCTGCAGCAGCAGCATCAGGGCGAGGAAGGCCTTGGGCTTCCCGGGCGCCTCGATGTGGTGGTAGGCGTACACGCTGCACAGGAACGTCAGCAGGTAGCTCAGCACGAACAGCGGCAGCGAGATCCCGTCGATACCGATGTGGTACCGCGCGCCGACCGCGTCGATCCAGGGGATGTTGACCTCGTACTGCAGGCCCGAGGCCCCGAAGTCGTACCCGGCGAGGATCCCCAGGCTCAGCGCGAAGCCGATGACGGAGACGACAAGCGCAACGGGCTTGGCGGACTCCTCGGACTTGCTGGGGATCAGCGCGATGGCGATCGCGCCGATCAGCGGCGTGAAGAGGGTGAGGGTGATTGCCCAGTCGGACCAGAACATGATTCGAACTCAGTCTTTCTGCGTATTGAGAGGCTGCTGCTGCGGTGGGTTATGCAGCCGCTGCGAACAGCACTGCGAAGACGAAGACGCCGATGAACATCGCGCCGGCATAGAACTGCACGTTGCCTGACTGTGCGAACTTGATCAGGCCACCGGACCAGTTGGCGCCGGTACCGGCGCCGTTGACCGCGCCGTCGATGACCTTCTGGTCCACGACCCGGTACACGCCGCGGCCGAGGCTCCGGGTGCCGATGCCGGCCAGGTACACGACCCGGTCGATCACGTTGTCGTTGATCCAGTAGACGGCCGGGCTGATCCGGTCGCGGATGGTGGTCATGATCAGGCCGGAGTACAGGTCGTCCAGGAAGTACTTGCGCTGGAGGACGGTGGTGACCAGCCCGAGGTTGTTGAACGGGTCCTCCGCCGGTGCCTTGTAGGTCCGGTACATGAAGTACCCGGCAGCCAGGCCGGCGAGGCCGAGCACCGTGGAACCGATCGCGAGGCTCCAGTAGAAGTGCGGCGGGTGCCCCTCGAAGTACTCCAGGGACGGCATGGTCCACGCCGCGAAGCCCCACGAGTGCGCGAAGTCGAACGGGAGGTTGATGAACCCGATGCCGAGCGCCGGGACCGACAGGGCGATCAGCGGCCACTTCATGGACCGCGGCGACTCGTGCGGCGCCGGGTGGGTGTCGTCGATCGTGCCCCGGTAGTCACCGAAGAAGGTCATCGTCGTGGCGCGCGCCATGTAGAAGGCGGTCACGAAGCCACCGAGCGCGCCCAGGATCCAGACGAGGTTGCCGGTGTAGCCCATCTTGGTGAAGGCGCCCGCGAGCACCTCGTCCTTGGACCAGAAGCCGGCGAGCGGGAAGATCGCCGCCAGGGCCAGGGTGCCGATGATCCACGTCCAGAAGGTGGCGGGCATGTACTTGCGCAGGCCACCCATGTTGACCATGTCGTTGGAGTGGACCGCGTGGATGACCGATCCGGACGCGAGGAACAGCAGGGCCTTGAAGAACCCGTGGGTGAAGAGGTGGAAGATGCCGGCCGTGTAGCTGAAGGCCAGCGCCGCGACCATGTAGCCCAGCTGCGACACCGTGGAGTAGGCCAGCACGCGCTTGATGTCGTCCTGCACCAGGGCGAGGAAGCCCATCGAGAACAGCGTGATGGCACCGATGACCGCGATGACGGTCAGGGCGGCGGGCGAGAGCTGGTAGACGGGATAGATCCGCGCGACCAGGAAGATGCCGGCGGTCACCATGGTGGCCGCGTGGATCAGGGCCGACACGGGCGTCGGACCGGCCATGGCGTCGGGCAGCCAGGTCTGCAGGGGGAACTGCGCGGACTTGCCGATCGCACCCACGAACAGCGAGATCAGGCCGAAGGTCAGCAGGCCCGTCTCGAGGGGCGCACCCCCCGCCTGCTCGGCGTGGGTGGCCATGTCGATCATCTCGCCGATGTTGAACGTGCCGAACTGTGCCCAGAGCGAGACCACACCGACCATGAGGCCGACGTCGCCGAACTTGGTCGTCAGGAAGGCCTTCTGGGCGGCGTGCTGGTTTGAGCGCCCCTCCCAGTAGAAGCCGATCAGCAGGAACGAGCAGACGCCGACCAGCTCCCAGCCGACCAGCAGCTGCAGCATGTTGTTGGCGATCACCATGATCAGCATCGACATGGTGAACAGGCTGAGCAGCGTGAAGTAGTAGGTGTAGCGGGGCTCGCCCTTCATGTAGCCCGTGGAGTAGATGTGCACCATCAGGCTGACGAAGGTGACCAGCAGGAACATCATCGCGGCGAGGCCGTCGATGCGCTGTCCGGCCTCCAGCTCGAAGTCGCCGCCGAGCTGGCCCAGCGACAACGATCCCTCGTTGACGAAGCTGTGGATGCCCTCGGGGATCTCGATCGCCTCGCCCCCCTCGGTGGCCAGGTCAAGCCCCTCGAGGCCGGCTGCGGCGACCATCACGCCGTCGAGCGGGGAGCCCTGGCGCAGCGAGGTCTCCTCGGTGTGCTCTGCCTCGTCGGCGTGCTCCTCGTCCTCGGCGTGCTCGCCGTCGGTCGCTCCACCCTCCTCGGCGTGGTCCTCGTCCTCGGCGTGGTCACCCTCCTCGGAGTGGTGGTACTCCTCGAGGTCGGCGACGGCCTGGACGTTGGCGGAGAACACCTCGACGGCGACCAGCACCGACAGGACGAAGGCAAGGGCCAGCGCGGTGATGCCGAACTCGGCGCCCTTGCCCTTCATCTTCTTGCCGAAGAGCAGGGTCAGGACCGCCGAGATCGCCGGCAGCACCGGGATCAACCATGCGTAGTCAGAGATCATGAGAACAGGAGTTCCTAGTAGCGCATCAGGTCAGCGTCGTCGATGTTGACGCTGGCGCGGTTGCGGTAGAGCAGGAGGATGATGGCCAGGCCGATGCCGACCTCGGCGGCACCCACCGCGAGGACGAACAGCGCGAAGATCTGGCCGGTGAGGATCAGGTCGCCGTTGGTGGCACCGAAGGCGCCGAAGGTGACCAGGTTGATGGTGACGGCGGCGAGCATCATCTCCACGCTCATCAGCACCAGCACCGCGTTGCGGCGGGCCAGGACGCCGTAGACGCCCAGGCAGAACAGCAGGGCCGCGAAGGCCAGGGGGAACACGGCAAGCACTAGGAGTCCGCCTTTCCGCTGATGGCAGCCGGTGACTGCCTCTCACGCACGAAGGCACCCGGCTCGGCCCAGCTGTCGCCCTCGCGGGCGGCCGGGACCTCGGAACGGTCGATGTAGTCCCCGTCGACCGGGTCGGGGCCCTCGCCGACCTCCTGGCGGGCGATGATGACCGCACCGACCAGGGCGACGGTCAGCAGGAAGCCGAGCGCCAGGAGCGGGAAGGCCCACTCGACGTAGAGGAAGCTGGCCAGGTCGATCGTGAGCGTCGGCACCAGCTCCAGGCGGGTGTCGCCGAAGCTGCCGACGATGACGACCATCATGAACACGAAGAGCGCCGCGGCGACCCCGAAGGCAAGCCGCGTGTTCTCGGAGTCCTCGCGGATCGGACCGATGGGGGCACGGGTCAGCATGAGCCCGAAGAGGATCAGCACGATCACCGCGCCGGCGTAGACCAGCACCTGGGTCCAGGCGAGGAACTCCGCGCCCAGCAGCAGGAACACGCCGGCCACGCTCAGCAGCGCGATGACGAGGTACAGCGCGGAGTGGACGACGTTCTTGCTGACCACCACCAGCAGCGCGGCGGCGCCACCGAGGATGAAGGTCAGCAGCATCCAGTAGTCGGCGAGCTGCAGGTCCATCAGGAATCGCCTCCGTCGGAACCCTGCTGCCCCTGGGCGCCTTCGGCGCCACCCTGTTCAGCGAGGATCCGCTTCTTCTCGGCACGGACGTACGCGGCCTTGGCCTTGGCCCGGGCGACGCGCTCGGACTTGCCCTCCGCGACGAGCTTGTCGAAGACGGCCTGGTCGATCTGGGCCTCGACGTGGATGTCGTCCTCGGGACGCTTCTTCACCTCGGGCTTGGCCTCGGCGGCCGGCCCGGCGTCACCCGCGGCGGGTGCGGCCTTGGCGACGGCAGCAGCAGCAGTGGCGGCCTTCTTGCGTGCCGCGTCGAGGCCCTGCTGGATCTCCTTGGGCAGCTCGGCGCCGTACTCCAGCTCCGGCGGCGGCGGGACGGTGTCCATCCACTTGCGGAGCTGCTCCTTCTCGTGGGTCAGCTCCTGGATGGTCACCGTGGAGTACTCGAACTCCGGCGACCAGAACAGGGCGTCGAAGGGGCAGACCTCCACGCAGATGCCGCAGTACATGCACAGCGCGAAGTCGATCGCGAAGCGGTCGAGGATGTTGCGCGTCCGGGCACGTCCGCCGTCCTTGGGCGGCACCGTCTCCTTGTGGGAGTCGATGTAGATGCACCAGTCGGGGCACTCGCGGCTGCACAGCATGCAGACGGTGCAGTTCTCCTCCATCAGCGCGATCACACCGCGGGTACGCGGCGGGAGGTCGGGCTTGGTGTGGGGGTACTGCACGGTCGTCGGCTTGGTGAACATGGTCTTCAGCGTGACGCCGAGACCCTTCAGCAGGCCGATCTGTGGTGCGCCGCGCTTGGGCTTGGTGGGGGTACTCATCAGCTATGCGACCACCTTGAAGATCGCCACGACGACGATCTGCAGGATTGCGAGGGGGATCATGACGGTCCACGCGAACTTCTGGAGCTGGTCCTCGCGGAGACGCGGATAGGTGGACCGCAGCCACGTCATCACACCGACCAGGAGGAGGATCTTGCCGAGGGTGACGGCCGTGCCGAGCAGGTTGGCCAGCACCTCGTTGTCGGGCATGGGAACGCCCGGCCAGATGTACCAGCCACCCAGGTACATCACGACGATGAAGGCGCTGAAGACGACCATGCCCGCGAACTCGGTCAGCAGGAAGAAGGCGAAGCGCAGGCCGGAGTACTCCGTCATGTGCCCCGCGATCACCTCCGAGTCGGCGATCGGCATGTCGAAGGGCGGCCGGTTCAGCTCGGCGAGCACCGCGCAGGAGAAGACGAACAGCCCGATGACCTGCGGCACGGCGTAGGGCACGGGGATGCCGAAGGCGGTGTAGCTCGCCTGGGCCTCGACGATGCCCACCATGGACATCGTGCCGGCCTGCATCACCACGGCGGCGGCGGCCAGGAACAGGGGGATCTCGTAGGCGATCAGCTGGGCCGCTTCGCGCAGGCCACCGATCAGGGAGTACTTCGACGCCGACCCCCAGGCGGCCATCATCACACCGACGACCGACACCGAGGACACCGCGAGGGCGAAGAAGATGCCGATGTCGAGGGCCTCGGCGAACCCGCCGGGCGACAGGGGGATGACGACGATCATCAGGAGGGTCGGGATCAGCACGACACCCGGGGCCAGGTTGAACACCCACTTGTCGGCCGTGGCCGGGCGGATGTCCTCCTTCTGGATGAACTTGATGCCGTCGGCGACGAGCTGCAGGGCACCGAACGGGCCGGCTTCCATGGGCCCGAGGCGGTTCTGCATGAACGCCATGACCTTGTGTTCCTGGTACCCAGCCACCAAGGGGATGGTCAGGAAGAACACGACACAACCGGCCAGCTTCAGCAGAAGCGCAAGCCAGAAGTTGTCGAGTGCGAGGACTGATTCCATGAGTACGTGTGTTTCCTGATCCGACTAGCGGGCAGTGTCGATCGCGATCGCGCTAGCGATCGACGTCACCGACGACGAAGAACACCGAGCCGAGGATGGCGATCATGTCGGCCATGAGCTGGCCCTCGAGCAGGTACGGGATGGCCTGGACGTTGGAGAACGAGGGCGTGCGCATCTTCATGCGCCACGGGGTCTTCTGCCCGTCGCTGACCAGGTAGTAGCCGCCCTGGCCGAGGGGGTTCTCGGTGCGGACGTGGATGGCGCCCTCGGGGGCCTTCACGATCTTGGGCAGCTTGACGTTGACCGGGCCGGCCGGGATGTTGTCGAGGACCTGCTCGATGATGTCGACGCTGGCCTTCATCCGCTCGATGAGGCAGTAGAAGCGGTCGTAGCTGTCGCCGTTGGTGCCGGTCGGCACGTGGACGTCGACCTTGTCGTAGGCGGCGTAGGGCTGGGAGACCCGGACGTCCTCGTTGATGCCGGTGGCGTGCAGGGCGCACCCGCTCACGCCGTAGTCCAGCGCGACGTCCTGCGGCAGGATGCCGACGTTCTTGGTGCGGGCGATGAAGATCTCGTTGCCCAGCAGCAGGTCCTCGTACTGCTGGATTGCGCCCTTCATGCGCTGGGCCATGTCGGCGCTGGCCTGCAGGAAGCCGCGGGGCAGGTCCTCCTTGAGGCCACCCACACGTGTATAGGTGTAGTGCAGGCGCCCGCCGGTGGCGGCCTCGAGGATGTTCTGGATGTCCTCGCGCTCACGGACCGTGTAGAACATCGGCGTCAGCGCGCCGAGCTCCAGGGCGTAGGAGCCCAGCAGCAGCAGGTGGTTGAGGATCCTGTTCCACTCCGCCATCATCACGCGGATCCACTGGGCCCGTTCGGGGACCTCCAGCTCCATCATGGTCTCCACCGCGAT
The DNA here is from genome assembly GCF_003073135.1 of Euzebya rosea. NCBI lineage: Bacteria > Bacillati > Actinomycetota > Nitriliruptoria > Euzebyales > Euzebyaceae > Euzebya > Euzebya rosea. The sequence continues at coordinate 172,237 of NZ_PGDQ01000013.1, read as the reverse complement.
GGCGACGCCGAGCTCGTTGCAGAACGCGCTCAGCCAGTCGTGGCGGTTGACCAGGGCGATGATCTGGCGGTAGTCACGCGCCTCGGCGAGCTTCTCGAAGCCGCGGTGCATGTACCCGATGACCGGCTGGGCCTTCTTGATCTGCTCGCCGTCGAGGTCGATGACCAGGCGGAGCACACCGTGGGTGGCCGGGTGGGCGGGGCCCACGTTGAGGTTCATCGACGTGGTGTCGAGCTCCGCTCCGCGGAACTCCACCAGCATGCCCTCCTGCGGACCGCCGGGGATGACCGGGGCGTTGGGTCGGGCCAGGGTCTCACTCATCGGTGCTGCCCTTCTCGTCGGGGTTCTCGTCGTCGTGGACCGAGGGACGCGCGGAGGAGTCCTCGAGGTCGTGGACGCCCTCGGCCTCCACGCCGGGCGTGCCGCTGTCCTGGGCGGGGCCGCCCTCGGCGACCTCTGCCTCGCGCTCGGGTTCGATCACGGGTTCGTCGGCGCCGGGTGCGTCACCCGGTGCCGGTGTGGCGGTGTCGCCGTCGACGGCACCAGCGGCCGCGTCCTTGGCCTCCGGGGTGTCGGCGATCTCCGCTGCCCCCTCGGGCTCGCCGGCGTCGGCGGCGGGGGCTGCCCCGGCCTGCTCGGCAGCCTTCTGCTCGGCCTTCCGCTTCCGCGCCTCCGCGGCCTTGGCCTTGGCGCGCTCGGCCTTGGCCTTGGCGGCAGCAGCACGGTCGCCCGGGTCGGCACCGGGGGCGGGGGCGGCGGCCTTCGGCTTGGCGTCGGCGTCGTCGTCGTCGCCGCCCGGTTCCTTGGCGCCCGGCCACGGCTTGACCTCCCGGGAGGTCAGCAGGAACTCCTTGCGGAGGGGCCAGCCCTCGAAGTTCTCCACCGTCAGGATGCGGGGCAGCAGGCCGGGGTGGCCCTCGAACACGATGCCGAACATGTCGTAGGCCTCGCGCTCGTGCCAGTCGGCACCGCGCCACACGTCGGTGAGGGTGGCCACGCGGGGCTCGTCACGGCCGCCGGGGACCATGGTCTTCAGCAGCACGCCGTCGCGGGTGATGTGGTTGTAGACGCGCACCACGACGCTGAAGCCGTCCTCGCGTTCGTCGACCCCACCGAGGAAGTCGAAGAAGGTCATGCCCAGGGTCTGCTTGCAGAACCGGGCGACCTGTGGGTAGGCCTCGGGGTCGACGGTGACCGTCAGCTGGTCGTGGGCGACGTCGGCAGCGAGCACGCGTTCGCCGAGCTCGTCGCGGAAACGATCCGCCAGTGCGTTGGGAGTCATGTGGTCAGCGGGCCTACATCGGGTCCGACAGCGGGTGACGGGTGGGGTCGCCACCGCCGACGACGATCGGCTGGCGGGCGTCGCGCTCGGCGTAGCGGTCCTTCAGGGACTCGTTGCCGATCAGCTCCTGCAGGTGGACGATCCCCTCCAGCAGGGCCTCCGGGCGCGGGGGGCATCCGGGGACGTACACGTCGACGGGGATGATCTGGTCGACGCCCTTGGTGACGGAGTAGCTGTCCCAGTAGGGGCCACCGCAGTTGGAGCAGGACCCGAAGCTGATGACGTACTTCGGCTCGGGCATCTGGTCGTAGAGCCGCTTGACGGCCGGGGCCATCTTGTCGGTCAACGTGCCCGCGACGATCATCACGTCGGCCTGCCGGGGGGCGTGGGCGAACGGGATGACCCCGAGGCGGATGAAGTCGTGACGAGCGGTGGATGCGGCGATGAACTCGATCGCGCAGCACGCCAGCCCGAAGTTGTAGACCCAGAGCGAGTACTTGCGTCCCCAGTTGAGGACGAAGCGCAGCGGCTTCGGGACTTCTACCTGGTCGCTCAGACCCACTTCAGCACACCCTTCTTGTATTCGTACGGCAGCGTGACGGTCACGAAGAACAGGAAGACCAGCATCACGCCGAGCACGAAGCCCTGGTCCGGACCGGCCGTCTCCAGGTAGTTGGCCCAGGGGAACACGAACAGCGTCTCCACGTCGAAGATGACGAACATGAAGGCGAACATGTAGTACCGGATGTTGGTCTGGGACCACCCGAACCCGACGGGATCGATGCCTGACTCGAACGCCACGCGCTTCTCGCCGTATCGGCCGTACTCGCGCTTGGGGCTGACGAGTCGGCCGAGCAGGAAGGCGACAGCGACAAGCGCGATGCCGGCGACCAGCAGCGCGATCACCGTGCCATAGGCCTCGTAGTACTCGGTCATGATTCTCCTGTGGAGGGGGACGTCACGCGCGGCTCGATGGGTGTCGCCGGGTGCAGAGGGCACCGACGCGTGCACCCCATGAGGGGCCGCGGGGGCATGAGTCTACGAAATGGGTAGAGGGGCTGCCGAATCCTCGGCCCCGGCACGCCACGACGGGGCACCCTCGGTGACAGGCGAACGGGCTCCCTGCACGCCCCGCAGCCGCCCGGGGCGCCCCGTTCCTGCGGGGATCACATGTCGTCGCGCCGGATGGCGTACCCGAAGTCTCTCGTGCGCCGACCCCTCCCCCGCAGCCACGTGACGGCGTCCTGGGCCGGAACGGAGGGGTCCTCGGCCATCCTCCGGGCCAGCCAGCCGGCGATCAGCGGGGCGGCGAAGGAGGTGCCGGACCACAGCGCGAGGGGGTCGGTGCCGAAGGTCTCGGGCTGCGGGTCGAAGCGCGGGTTCTCCTCCCCCGGCACATGGGTGCTGACCAGCCCCTCGCCGATGGTGGAGAAGTCCACCCAACGTCCCCGGGTCGACCAGCTGGCCGGGGTGACGCCGTCGTGGGCCAGCGCGGCCACGCCGAGCACACGCTTGGAGGCACCCGGCCACTTGGGTTCGGTGTTGCCCACGTTGCCCGCGGCCGCGACGACGAGGATGTCGGGCGACAGGGCGTCGAGGACCTGCTCGATGGCGACGGGCGGGTTGCCGTCGACGGTGGTGGTCCCGAACGAGAGGTTCAGCACGCCGCGGGGACGCGCCCAGCCGTTGGCGGCCGAGACCGCGGCGATCCAGTCGGCCGCTCGCTGGATGGCGGCGGCGACGTCGGCCTCGCTGCCACCCCCGACCGCGGTGAGGGCCCTGAAGGACCCCAGGTGCACGTCTGGGTAGGCCTGGCGCACCATGCCGAGGGCGAACGCCCCGTGGCCGGCGGCCGGATCCAGCATCGGCGGGGCGGTGACGGTGACGTCGGCCATGGTGATGCGATCCACCGCCGAGGTGCCGTGCTCGACGTGGGCCAGCCAGCCGCCGGGCCCGGCATGCACGCCCTCCGGCACACCGGTGTCGACGACGGCGACCGGCGTGGCCGACTCGTCGTCGCCCTTCGCCGGGTCGTGCGCCCGCATGCCCGACGTGGGGTGCTCCGGGCTGGCCCCGGCCTTGGCGGTCCACCCGCGCAGCGCGACGAAGTGGTTGGCGGAGCCCGCGATCCCCTTGTCGGCCATGACCTCCAGGGCCCTGTCGAGGTCGGCGGGGTCGCCGCCGAACGTCACGATGGCCCCGCTCCGGCTGCGTTCCCGGTACCCGACGCCGGCGAGGACCTCCTCGGCCGTCTCGTGGTCGTCGCGGTCGTCGGCCCGCACGATGACCTCGCCCTCGACGACGGGGATCGGCACGATCGAGCCGCCGGGCGCCTCCACCAGCTGCAGCCGTGGGATCTCGAGCCCGCTGACCGCGCGGCCCGCCCACTCGTTGTGGGCGGCGACGCTCTCGCGCATCACCCGGGCGTGCCACTCGTCGTCGGCGAGTCGCTCCAGCGCCCGCGCCTGCCGGGCGATCCGTTCCTTCTCGTCGGGCGTGCGGTCGTCGATGTTGTCACTGGCCACGTCGGTCACCCCTCAGGTGTCGTGTGTGCGATGGCGTTCGCCATCGAGGGACGATAGACGTCCCCGGCGCCTCCTGAGTGGTGGCGAGCGCTGGTGATACGTGCTGGTCTACCGTGCGAGCCTCGATGGCCGCTTCCACTCCCCTTGCCGAACGCGCCGAGGCCGTTGCCGAGCTCGTCCTGGCCGACCCCCACGCGGGGCTGGCGCTGGCCGAGGAGGTCGCGGATCGGGCGCGTGAGGAGGGCGCCGACGAGCCGCTGGCGGTGGTGCTGCGCGCCGCGGCGTGGGCGGCGAGAGAGGTCTTCAGCCACGACCGTGCCGAGGCCCTCCTCGACGAGTGCATCACCGTGTGCGAACGGGCCGGGCTGGCCGAGCGCCTGGTCGAGGCACTGGTGACCCGGTCGGCCGTCCACCTCGAGCTCGGCCGCACGGAGCTGGCGCGGGCCGACGTCGATCTGGCCGGCGTGCACGCGGCCCCCGCCCAGCAGGCCGAGGTGGCCTTCGCCCGTGCGCTGGTCCTGCAGACCGCCGGGGACACCCCCGCGGCGGTCGCCGGGTACGAACGCGCCCGGGACCTGCTGGTGGGTGACGACGCGAACCTGGCCGGCAAGATCGGCAACAACCTCGGCGAGCTGCTGACGATGCTGGGCCACCACGCACGTGCCGAGGAGGTCCTGGACGAGGCGGCGCGGATCGCCGCACCGTTCCGCGGCGGCCTGTACCTGGCCATCACGGCGAACCGGGCCGAGCTGGCGCTGCGTCGGGGCACACCCGCCCTTGCCATGAGCCGCTACGCCGAGGTCGAGCAGCTGTGCATCGAGCTGGGGGTGCCGCTGGCCGAGCTGTACCGCGAGAAGGCCGACGCGCTGTCGTCGATGTACCTGCTGGAGGAGGCTGCCGAGGCTGCCGCCATGGCCGTCGCCGAGGTCCGCCGGGCGGGTGGCGTCCCGATCCTCCTCGTCGACACGCTCCTGCCCCTCGCCCGGGCGGCGCTTGCCCGCGGCCGGTGGGACGAGGCGGCCGCCGCAGCCGCCGAGGCCGCCGAGCTGGCCGCCGCCCAGGAACGACCCGGACGGCAGGCCGAGGCGACGTTGCTGGCGTTGCGGGCACGGGCGGGCCGCGGCCCCTCGCCCGACCTGCTGCCGGAGATCGAGGCGACCGAGGCACGGCTGCGCACCCTCGGGCATCGGTTCGCCGCCGTCGACGCCGCGCTGCTGCTGGGTGACGTCGCCTTCGAGGTGGACGATCCGGCGGCGGCCGGCCGGGCCTGGCAGCGGGCAGCCGAGGGCGGGGACCCGGACGGTGGCGCGATCGAGGACGGCTCGGCGATGATGCGGGTGCAGCGCCACCGGGCGCTGGCGGGTGCGGCGCGGGTGGGCGGCGACGTGGACCGCTGCCTGCAGCACTGCCGTGCGGGGCTGGTGGAGCTGGAGGGGTACCGCGCGACCGTGGGGTCGGCCGAGCTGCGGTCCCGGGCCGCGGCCCACGGGACGGTCCTTGCATCGACGGGGTTGGCTGCCGCGATGCATGCCGGGGACGCCGAGCTGGTCTGGGAGTGGATGGAGCGCAGCCGGTCGGTCCCGCTCGTCGGGCCGAGGACCGCCGACCCGCAGGTGACCACGTGGCTGGCGGAGATCCGTGCGCTGGAGTCCGCCCTGTCGGACCCCGAGCTGGCCGAGGACGGGCAGGCGGGCGATCGGGTGCGCGAGCTGTCGGCCCTCGAGCGGCGGGTCCGGGAGCGGCTGTGGGCCAGCGACGACGGCCCCGGGAGTGACGGGGTGGGGGCCGGCGGGGTTGGGGGCGGCGGGGTGGGGGCCGGCGGGGTTGGGGCCGACGGTGACGCCGGGGCGTGGCTGGACGGCGTCCACGAGCGGCTGGGCCCCGACCGCGCGCTGGTCCAGGTCCAGCGACACGGCGGGGGGTTGGTGGCGGTCGTCACGTTCGGCGGGGACGTGGACGTGGTCGAGCTCGGGCCGGCTGACGTCGTGTCGTCGGCGACGACGCAGCTGGGGGCGGCGCTGCAGCGGCTGACGACCTCGCGGTCGGCACGGATGGTGGACAGCGCCCGCCGCAGCGCCGGACGGGTGGTGGAGGACCTGGCGCGGGTGGTCTGGTCACCGCTGGTCGCGTCGCTGGCGGGGGCCGAGGAGGTCGTCGTCGTGCCACCCGCGGACCTGCTGGCGGTGCCGTGGTCGATGCTGGGCGGGCTGGCCGACGTCCCGGTCGCCCTGGACGTCTCGGCACGGTCGTGGATGGCGTCGGTGGACCGCCGGGCCGCGTCGGACCGGGTCGTCCTGGTCGCCGGGCCCCGTCTGGACGCGGCCGAGGACGAGACGGCACGGCTGGCGGAGGTGTTCGGCGACGCCACCCTGCTGGTGGGCGAGTCCGCGACGGGCCGGGCGGTGCTGGCTGCCGCCGAGGGTGCCGGGCTGGTGCACCTCGCGTGCCACGGTCGGCTGCGGACGGATTCGCCGTTGTTCTCCTCCGTGGAGCTGGCCGACGGGCCGCTGACCGTGCACGAGGTGACCGCGTTGGGCCGGCCGGCCCATCGCTGGGTGCTCGCCGCGTGCGAGCTGGGCCATCCCGGCGACCTGGTCGGTCCGGAGCTCGAGGGGATGGTCGGTGCGCTGCTGGCCAGCGGGGCTGGCGCCGTCGTCGCGTCCACGGCGAGCCTGCCCGACGGGGTGTCCGGCCCGGTCATGGCCGCCCTGCACACCGAGCTGGCCGCCGGCGCGACGATGGCCCGCGCCCTGTGGACCGCGCGCCGCACCCTCGACCCCTCCTCCCCCCACGCCTGGGCCGCCGCCCTGATGCTGGTCTGCTACGGCGGCGGCTGAGGACCCGAGCCGGCGACGAGGGAGCCTCGTGAGGCCCGGAGGCCGCCGCGCCCCCGGATGGAATCGACTCCACGTCCGGATGGAATCGCCGGGTTCACCGTGTTCGACGGCGTTGTCGCGGGGCCGAGGCCGATGGATTCGCCTCCGCCACGTACGGCACGATGCCAGCTCGGAGGCGATTCCATCCACGGGGGTGGGGTCGGGCGGCGGCCGCCATCCACGGGCTGGGGGTCGGGCGGCCGCAGTGCTGGCGGATCCTGGCCCAGGCCCTGACGGAATCCGACCCGGGCGTCGAGCCGGTGGTGCGTGACCCCCGGGGGTGCCCCGACGGATGTTGACCCACTCCGGGCCCGAACTACACCGGAGTGGGTCAAGATCCGCCAGGGGAGGGGGGGCTGCGGATGGGCTGCTCGGCGGGAGGAGGAGGGGCGGGGCGTCAGTGGTGGCGGGCGGCCAGGAACGGGATGGCCAGGACGGCGCCGAAGACCAGCCGGGAGGTCAGCAGCAGGGAGGCCTCGCGCAGCTCGAGGACCGGCGACAGGGCCGGTGAGAGGGCGTACAGGTCGACCGCGAAGACGCCGGCCGCGAACACCAGCGCGGCCACCAGCACGACCCGAGGGCCGCGGAGGCGAGGGGCGACCAAGGCGAACAGCGTGCCGAGCACGATGCCGATCACCGCGTTGATGGCCACGCCGAGCAGCGGGCTGCCGCCGGACAGGCCCCCGCCGCCCTCGACCAGCACGGTCAGGAGCCGGAGGGGACGAACCGCTTGGTCGCCGCCCTGGGCCGATGCCCACATCTGCAGCAGCATCGCCGCACCGATGGCGACCGGGCCCCAGAGGACCCCGCGACGCAGGGCACGGTCGAGCCCATCGGATCCCCCGCCGCTGGGCGACGGTGTCGACGACGGCGACGGCGACGGCGAGGACGGTCGCGAGGGAGCTGCGGCCGGCGTGGCGGGCCGGGCGGTCGCGACAGGGGCGGCCTCGGGCGCGGCGGGCGCCGCAGGTGCGGGACGAGGCGCGGGCGCAGGTCGTTGGCTGACGCCCGTGCCCGGCACGGGTGGCGGCATCCCTGCGGGCGCCGGTCCCGGCGGGTCGAGGGTGATGGTGCGGGCGGTGTCGGTGGCCATGGGGGTGTCTCTCGTCGTCGTCATCCATGGTTCGGAGCCGACCCGCCGTCGTCTTGCCGTTGGATCCGAGGAATCGTCCGACGCGGCCCACGTCGGTACAACTGACGCCATGACCGACACCCTCACCGCATCCGCGTCCGCCGTCGTCGACGCCCCGGCCGACGAGGTCTTCGCGTACATCTGCCGACCGACCGCCCACCCCGACATCAGCGGCGACCGCTCCGTCAGGGGAGGGGTCACGGGCCCCGAGCAGCTGTCGGCCGAGGGCGACCGCTTCGGCATGCGGATGAAGATGTACGGCCTGCCGTACCGCATCACCAGCACGGTCGTGGAGTTCGAGCCCGGCCGGAGGATCGCGTGGTGCCACCCCGGCAGGCACCGCTGGCGCTGGGAGGTCGAGCCGCTGGAGGACGGCCGGTCGAAGGTCACCGAGACCTTCGACATGTCGACATCCCCCATCAAGCCGGCCCTTCGCCTGCTGGGCTACCCGGGGGCACACCAGGCCAACGTCGAGCGCAGCGTCGCCAACGTCGCCCGGCACTTCGCCGACTGACCGGTCCGCGACCATCCGCGGGGTCGGCCACCCCTCGACCGCGTTACTGTTGGGCCGATCAGGTAGTGGCGGGCCGGAACAGGCGGCCGACCCCGAGCAGGACTCCTCCCCAACGATGGTCTCCAGAGACGTCGACCGCGTGGTCGTCGCGATGGCAGCAGCGATCCTGTCGCTGCTGCTCGCGGGTGTGCTCGTCCTCCAGCAGTCCACGCCCGCGCCCGCCCTCAGCCTGATCACGCTGGACCGCGACCTGCCGGAGGAAGCCGCGACGGCCCTGGCGGAGGTGCCCCCGTCGTTGCCCCTGGTCGGTCCCGAGGAGGTCGCAGCGCCCACACCCGCGCCCGTCCCGGCGCCCACGGCCCAGCCGACTCCCGTCGTGACGGCCGCGCCGACCGCGCAGCCGGCCGCGGTGGCCGGGCCGAGCTTCCCCTCCCCCATCCGTGGGGTCTGGGTCCACGTGCTCGACGGCACCCTGCTGACGCGCGGCTCGATCGACCGGATGCTCGACGACGTGGTCAACGCGGGCGGCAACACGGTCGTGGTGGAGGTGGCCCGTCGCTACGACGCCTACTACTCCTCGAACTTCCTCGACCGGGGGCAGGACCCCGGCTTCGAGCCGGGCCTGGACGTCCTGCAGGCCGTCATCGACGGGGCGGCGCCGCGGAACCTCAGCGTGCACGCCTGGTTCACCGCGATGCCGGCATGGCAGCCCGAGACGGCCACCACCCCCGAACCGCACAACTGGACCTACACCCAGCACGGCGCACCGGCCCCCGACGAACAGAAGTGGCTGACCCGCAGCGCCACCGGCGAGTGGGGCGACTACCTGGACCCCGGCCACCCCGATGTGCAGAACCTCGTCATCGCCACCGCGGCCGAGCTGGCGAGCTACGACGTCGACGCGGTGCACGTGGACTACCTGCGCTACCCGGGTGCGGAGTGGGGCTACAACCCCGTCGCCCTGGGCCGGTTCCAGGCCGAGACGGGCCGCACCGACATCCCCGCGCCCGAGGACCCGCAGTTCTCCGACTGGCGGCGACAGCAGACGACCGACATCGCCATCCGCATGCGCGAGGCGGTGCAGCAGGTCGACCCCACCGTGGGCGTGTCGGCGGCCCTGATCGCCTGGGGCGACGGCCCGGTCAACGGCCGTGTCTTCGAGCAGACCCCCGCGTGGACCCAGGTGTTCCAGCCCTGGCCGCAGTGGATGGCCGCCGGGATCATCGACGTGGCCATGCCGATGGCCTACTTCCGCGAGTCACGGCACGCCAGCTTCCACCGCAACTGGATGTCCTACATCGCGGGACTCCGGCAGGCCACCGGCGTGCTGACCGCGCCGGGCCAGGGGTCCTGGCTGAACGACGTGGACCAGTCGTTGCTGCAGCTGACCGAGGCGGCGCCGTTCATGGACGGCGAGGTGCTGTTCAGCTACCAGCAGACCGCCGCCGGGGATGACCCGAAGGCGCTGCTGCCGGCGCTGGCCGGCTCGCTCTGGAGCCGGTGATCCGACGGGCCCGACACGGGGAGGTCAGGTCGGCAGCTCGGTGTAGAGCTCGCGGACGGTCTCGACGTCCTCGCCGGACAGGTCCACGATCGTTGCGGTGACGACCTGCTCGACCGAGGCGTTGGACAGCCGGGCCGTGTTGGCGACGGCCTGCGACACCAGCCGCTGGGCGTCGGCCAGGTCGAAGCGCCAGCGGTCGTCCTCGAGGTGGAACCGCCAGCGCAACGACGTCGGCTCGAGGGTGCCGTTGGACAGCACCTCGGCGACGGCCAGCTCGTCGTTGACCCGGCTGATGTCCCCCAGCTCGCCGAGGGAACGGTCCTGCCCGGCCAGCCCGGCGTCGACCAACGCGGCGTACGGGTCGTCGGCCTCCAGCAGCTGGGGGCGCAGGCGGTAGGTCAGGACCAGCAGCTGCTCGGCCGCCGGCAGCTGGCGGACGGTCTCCTCGTCGGCGGTACGGGCCAGCTCGACGACGCGGGCCTGGTCCTCCAGCGACTCGCTCGTGACGTGGGCCATCGCCGCCTCCGCGTCGCCGCGGGTCACCGCCGCCCGGTAGGTGATGAACGAGGCGGTCACCTCGGCGTTGAGCTGGCGGTCCGTCGGCAGCTCCTGCGGCGTCGCGTCGGTCAGCTCCTGGGTGTTCCCCGTGCACCCCGCGAGCACGAGCAGCACGATCAGCAGAAGGCTCGCGGGCGTCGGTCGTCCACTCCGGGACAGGCACGGCGTCATCGGGGAGACTCTACCCGTCCCGCCGGGACGGCCCGGTCGACCTTTCGTGCCCCCGACCGTGGGTCAGCTGGCGCGGTCGGCGGCGTAGGCCGTCAGGTAGCGCAGGCCGTCGAGGGCTGCCTGGCGCTCGGCGGGGACGACGAGCTCGGCCAGGGCGTCGGTCGCCGCAGCTGCTTCGTCCCGAGCGGCCTGGCGTGCCCGCTCCAGCGCCGGGTGGGCACGGAGGATGCCCAGCGCCTTGTCGACGTTGGCCTCGGTCGGGTCGTCCAGCAGCGCCGCGAGCGGCGAGTCCGGCCCCTCCTCCTCCAGCGCCATCAGGACCGGCAGCGTGTGCACGCCCTCGCGGAGGTCGGTGCCGGGCACCTTGCCGGACTCCGTGGACTCCGAGGCGATGTCCAGCACGTCGTCGGCCAGCTGGAACGCAAGCCCGAGGTGGGTGCCGAAGCTGGTCAGGGTCTCCACGGCGTTGGGACCCTGACCCGACAGCAGCGCTCCCAGCCGACACGACGAGCGGATCAGCGAGGCGGTCTTGCCGTCCAGCACGGCCATGTAGTGCTCGCGGCTGGGCGGGATGCGGACCGCACCGTGGGTGGCGGCCTCCAGCGACCCCTGCACCTCCAGCACCTGTCCCTCGCACAGCTCGGCGATGGTGCGGGCCATCACGCGAGTGACCTCGACACCGAGCGTCGCGGACAGCTCCGAGGCGCGGGCCAGCAGGAAGTCGCCGGTCAGGATGGCCACGGTGTTGGACCACTTGACGTGGGTGGCCGGGGTGCCGCGACGGGTGTCGGCCGCGTCGATGACGTCGTCGTGGTACAGCGTCGAGAGGTGCACCAGCTCGACGATGACGCCAGCGGAGATCAGGTCGGGGTGGGTGGCCTGCGCGCCGCCGAGCATGCCGGACAGCAGCACCAGCATCGGCCGGAACCGCTTGCCGCCTGCGTCGATGAGGTAGCGGGCGGCGTCCTCGACGAAGGGGTTGGTCGCATGGACCGTCTCGCGCATCTGCGCCTCGACGGCCAGCAGGCCCGGGCGCAGGTCGACGCCACGGTCAGCGCCCTTCGCGGTCAGGTCATCCAGGGCAGCAGCGGAGATGGCCATCAGCGGATGATCCTCGGAACCGGACCCACGAGGGTCCGGTCAGCAGGGGTCGGGGCGGGGTGGGTCACCCAGCAAACGTACCTGCCTGCTGCGCGAGGCTCACCAGCGCACCGGGCAGGACACCGAGGACGACCACGGCCACCGCAGCAAGGCCGATTCCGAGCATCGCCGCGTCGGATCGGGGCGGGTCGGCGATGGCCAGGGACGCCGTCGACTCGTCCTCCACGAACATCGAGGCGATGATCCGCAGGTAGAAGAAGGCGGCGATGACGCTGGAGACGACACCGACGATGACCAGCAGCAGCTGACCGGCGTCGATGCCCGCCCGGAAGATCGCGAACTTGGCGGTGAAGCCGGCGGTACCGGGGATGCCGGCGAGGGAGATCAGGAACAGGCCCATCGCCATGGCGGGCTGCGGGTACCGGCGGCCGAGACCACGGAGGTCGTCGAGGGTGACGGCCTTCTTGAGGCGACGCTCGAAGAACGCCACGACCCCGAACGAGCCGACCGACATGAAGGTGTAGACCAGCAGGTACAGCAGGATCGCGCCGACGGACTCGCGGCCGGCGTTGCGGGTGCCGTCCGCCCCGAGGGGGCTGATGGACACCAGGCCGATGGCGACGTAGCCGGCGTGGGCGACCGCGGAGTAGGCGAGGATGCGCTTGACGTCGGTCTGCACGATCGCCAGCACCGCACCGCCGATCATGGTGACGACGGCCACGCCGATGATGACCGGCGCCCAGATCCACTGGAGGGGCGCCAGGGCACCGACGAACACCCGGACGAACGCGGCGAACGCGGCGGCCTTGGTGGCCGCGGCCATGAAGCCGGTGACCGGCGTCGGGGCGCCCTGGTAGACGTCGGGGGTCCAGAAGTGGAACGGCACCAGCGCGGTCTTGAACGCGAAGCCGACCAGCAGCATGACGAGCGCGACGACGGTCAGGCCGTCGGGGGCGGTCAGCGACGCGAGCGCCCGACCGACCTCGGGGATGTTCGTCGACCCGGCCACGCCGTAGCACAGCGCGATGCCGTACAGCAGCAGGGCCGAGGAGAACGCCCCCAGCAGGAAGTACTTCATCGCCGACTCCTGGCTGTTGAGGTCACGCTTGGCGAGGCCAGCCATGACGTACAGCGCGAGGGAGAGGATCTCCACGGCGATGAAGACGAGGATCAGGTCGTTGGCGGCGGCCAGCAGCGTCATGCCGGTCGCGGCGAACAGCAGCAGCGGGTAGTACTCGCCGCGGTGGATCTGGCGCTCCTCCATGTAGGCGAAGCCGATGGGGATGGTGATCATCCCGGCCAGGCACACCGAGAAGCGGGTGAACAGGGCGACACCGTCGACGGCGGCCATGCCGGCCAGCAACGAGTCGGTGCCGACCAGGGCCACGGCGTCCTGCCCGCCGCTGACGGCGACGAGCTGCCCGGCGTAGGTCTGCCACTGCCAGATGGTCACGCCCAGCGCGGCGGCGAAGCCGAGGAAGCTGATGACGGCGCCGAGGCGGCGGGGCGTGTCCTTGAGCCATGCGGTCAGGCCGAACTGCACGACCGCGCCGATGGCGACGATGCCCGCCAGCAGGGGCACGTTGGACCCGCTGGTGGAGGCGTTCTGCCAGTAGGCCGCCCCGCAGCACGCGAGGATGACGCCACCGGCGACGAAGGAGGCCTGCAGGCGGTTGCGGTTGTTGCGGCCGGTCGGGGTGACGCCGGCGGTGTCCAGCAGCAGCGCCAGGATGCCGACGCCGAACAGCACCAGCTCGGGGCTGATCGCCGCCCACGGGAAGTCGACGATCTGGGCGCCCGTCTGGGCCAGCACGGGGTGCACGAACAGGGAGGTCACTGGTCCTCACCCTCCAGGGCGGTCTCCGCCTCGGTGGCGGGGGCGTCCGCGGCGGCCAGATCTGCGTCCACCTGCTGGATCACCGCCTCGACCGAGGGGTTGACGATGTCGTACAGGGGCTTGGGGTACAGGCCGATGGCCAGCATCAGCACCACGAGCGGCGCCATGACGGCGATCTCCCGGGTGTTGAGGTCGGTCATGGTGGTGGCGTGGCCACCGATGGGCCCGTGGAACATGCGCTGGTAGGCCCACAGCAGGTACAGGGCGGCGAAGATCACGCCGAACGCGGCGGTGATCGCGGCCCACGGCACCGTCTGGTAGGTCCCCATCAGGATCGGGAACTCGCCCACGAAGCCGTTCAGGCCCGGCAGGGCGATCGAGGACATCGTGGTCAGCAGGAACAGCCCACCGAAGATCGGGGTGGCCTTCATCAGGCCGGAGTACGCCGCGATCTCCCGTGAGTGGGTGCGCTCGTACATGAACCCGATCAGCAGGAACAGCGCGCCCGTGGTGATGCCGTGGTTGACCATCTGCACCACCGACCCGCTGGCCGCGGTGGGCTGCAGCGCGAAGATGCCGATGGCGACGAAGCCGAGGTGGGCGACCGAGGAGTAGGCGACGAGCTTCTTGATGTCGGACTGCACCATGGCGACCAGCGCCCCGTACAGCACGCCGATCACGCCGGCGGCCAGGATCGGCCCGACGTAGAGGTCGGTGGCCTCGGGGAACAGCGGCAGGTTGAACCGCAGGAAGCCGTAGCCGCCGATCTTCAGCATGACCGCTGCGAGGACGACCGAGCCGACCGTGGGCGCCTCGGTGTGGGCGTCGGGCAGCCAGGTGTGCAGCGGGAACAGCGGAAGCTTGATGGCGAAGGCCAGGAAGAAGGCCCAGAACAGCCAGATCTGCTCGCCCCGGGTCAGGTCGACCGCCAGCACGTCGGCGTAGGCGAAGGATCCACCGGCCTGGAACGACAGGTACAGGATGCCGATGAGCATCAGCAGCCCGCCGACCAGGGTGTACAGGAAGAACTTGACCGATGCGTAGCGCCGGTTGGCCCCGCCCCACACGCCGATCAGCGCGTACATCGGGACCAGCATGATCTCGAAGAACAGGTAGAAGAGCACCAGGTCCAGCGCCATGAAGACGCCGATCAGGGCGGCTTCGAGGACGAGGAGGGCGATGAAGAAGCCCTTGGCCCGGTCGGTGTGCTCCCACGAGGCCAGCACGACCAACGGGAAGATGAACGTGGTCAGCAGGACCAGCAGGACGCTGATGCCGTCGAGCCCGAGGATGTAGGTGATGCCCCACTCGGGGATCCACGACTTGGACTCGATCATCTGCATGTCCGCGGTGCCGACGGCGAAGTCGGCCATGACCACGATCGACACCAAGAAGGTGGCGACGGTGCCGACCGCAGCGCCGAGGCGGAACACGGGGACGTTCTCGCGCGGCACGAAGGCCAGCAGGAGCGCCGCGACCGCGGGCACCGCGACCAGCAGGGTGAGGATGTTGCCGGACATCAGACGGAGCCTCCGATGAAGGCGAACGCCACGAGCGCGCCGAGGAAGATGGTTCCCGCGACGATGCCCAGGGCGTAGGAGCGGACGTAGCCGGTCTGGGTGCGACGTGCCTGGCCGGCGAAGGATCGGGTCAGGCCGGCGGCGCCGTTGACGATGCCGTCCACCCCGCCCTTGTCGACGCGGGACAGGCCGCGGGCCAGCGCCCCGCCGACCCGGACGGTGAAGAACTCGTAGAACTCGTCGACGTAGAACTTGTCACGGGCGATGGACACGAGGCCGCCACCCACGCCGATGGTCCGGACCTTCTCGGCGTCGGTGCCGCGGAACATCCAGATGGAGATCACGACGCCGATCGCGGCGACGGCGAGGGCGGCCGGCAGGTGCCAGCTGACGGGGATGATCTCGCTGGTGTGGTGGAAGGCCTCGACGGTGTCGCCGAGCCAGCCGTGCAGCCAGCCGTCCTTGGGGGAGGTGTTGAGCAGGCCACCGAAGGCCGCCGCGACGGCCAGGAGCAGCAGCGGCAACGTCATGGACGGCGGGGACTCGTGCGGGTGGAAGACCGCCTTGCCCGCGTCGTCGGTGACCCCCTCCCAGCGCGAGGGACCGGTGAAGATCAGCAGGAACCAGCGGACCATGTAGAAGGCCGTCATGCCGGCGACCACCAGGCCGAGCACCCAGAGCGCCTCGGTGCCGGCGGTCTCGGCCGCAGCCGCGAGGATCTCCTCCTTGGAGAAGAAGCCCGAGGAGAACGGGAAGCCGGCGATCGCGAGGACCGCGATCAGCGAGGTCGTGCCGGTGATCGGCATCTTCTTCCAGAGGCCGCCCATCTGGCGGATGTCGGTGCGGTCGGCCATGGCGTGCATCACCGAGCCGGCCGCGAGGAACAGCAGCGCCTTGAAGAAGCCGTGGGTCAGCAGGTGGAACACGCCGGCGGTGTAGTCGCCCACGCCGACGCCGATGAACATGTAGCCCAGCTGGCTGACGGTGGAGTACGCGAGGATCTTCTTGAGGTCGACCTGTGCGCAGGCGATGGCGGCCGCGACGAAGGCGGTGGCCCCGCCGACCCAGGCGACGATCAGCCCGATGTCGGGGATCGCGGCGTACAGCGGTGAGGTGCGGGCGATGAGGTACACACCCGCGGTCACCATCGTGGCCGCGTGGATCAGCGCCGACACGGGGGTCGGGCCGGCCATGGCGTCGGGCAGCCAGACGTACAGCGGGATCTGGGCGGACTTGCCCGTCGCGCCGACGAACAGCAGCAGCCCGATGGCGACCAGCGTGCCGGTCGCGGCGGTGCCGATCGCCGGGAGGACCTCGGCGAACTCCAGGGACCCGAAGGTCGCGAAGACGATGAACATCGCGACCATGAAGCCGACGTCACCGATGCGGTTGGTGACGAACGCCTTCTTGGCCGCGGCGGCGTACTCCTTCTTCTCGAACCAGAAGCCGATGAGGAGGTAGGAGGAGAGCCCGACCAGCTCCCAGCCGACGAACAGGACGAGGAAGCTCGATCCGAGGACCAGCACCAGCATCGAGGCGGCGAACAGGTTCAGGTAGGCGAAGAACCGTTCGTACCGCGCGTCGTGGGACATGTAGCCCAGCGAGTAGATGTGGATCAGCAGGCCGACCCAGGTGACCAGCATCAGCATCACGGCCGAGAGCGGGTCGACGAGCATCGACCAGTTGACCGTGAAGCCGGCGATGTCCAGCCAGGCAGCGACGTCGACCACGAAGGTGCGGTCGCCCGAGGGGTGGCTCAGCAGCTCCAGCAGCACCAGCGTCGCCATGGTGGCGGAGAAGCCGATGGCGGTGATCGCCACGCCGGAGGTCAGGCGCCCGAGGCGGCGACCGAACAGCAGCAGCAGGCCGGCGCTGATGGCGGGCACGACCGGGATCAGCCACGCCAGGTCGATGACCGACCCGGCAGCTGCGGTGGAGATGTGCTCGAAGGGATGCCCGCCGGCCTCGGTCGCGAGGACGGGGACGAGCAGCGGGGACAGCAGGGAGCCGGTCACGAGCGGAGCCGATCTGCGTCGTCGGCGTCGATGGACGCCCGGAGTCGGAACAGGTTCACGATGAGGGCGAGCCCGACGGTGACCTCGGCCGCAGCGACGACCATGACGAAGAAGGACAGGACCTGTCCGTCGAGGTTGCCGTTGATGCGGCTGAAGGCGACCAGGGTCAGGTTGACCGAGTTCAGCATCAGCTCGATGCACATGAACATCACGATCAGGTTCCGGCGCACGAGGACGCCCACGAGGCCGATCGAGAACAGGGCAGCAGCCAGCAGCAGGTAGTAGCCGGCCGGGACGCCCGCAGCGGGACTCACAGCCCACCCCCTTCGGTGTGGTCGTCGAGCTCGGCGGCCGGGGTGGCGGTCTCGCCGGAGGGGATGGACACGGGCACGTGGGGGGTGCCCGGCTCGGCGGCGATGCCGGAGTCGACGAGGTCGGTCAGGTTGTCGGTGCGTCGGCCGAGGACCATCGCGCCGATGGCGGCGATGACCAGCAGGACGCTCGTGACCTCGAACGGCCACACGTACTTGCCGAAGATCAGGCGGCCGAGCTGGGCGACGTTGCCACCCTCGGCGGCGTTCTGGCCCTCCAGCCCCACGCAGGGTCGGGCGGCCGCACCCTGGTCGGCGATGGACTCCTCGACGGCCCCGGAGATGTTGCAGGCGCTGTCGGTGCCCATGTAGGGCCCGGCCACGGTCGCGGTCAGCCCCATGAACAGGCCGACGCCGAGCACGATGGCCGCGAGCTTCTGCCCGCGGAGCCTGCCCGGACCTGCTTCGACGCCCTTGTCGACGCCCAGCAGCATCAGCACGAACAGGAAGAGGATCATGATCGCGCCGGCGTAGACGATCACCTGGATGGTGGCCAGGAACTGCGCCTGCAGCACGGCGTAGAAGACCGCGAACGTGAAGAAGTTGATGACCAGCATCAGCGCGGCGTGGACCGGGTTCTTCAGCACCACGACGCTGACGGCGGCGGCCAGGGAGAGGGGGGCGATCAGCCAGAAGACCCAGAACTCCGCCGCACCCGAGGTGGACTGGGTGGCCGTCTGGGCAAGCGTGACGACGGCCGGCACGAGCCCGCTCATGCCACGACCTCACCGTCGTCGTCGATGCCGTCCTCGTTGCCGGGTCGGGTCTGGGTGCCGGGGATGGGCTGGGTGGCGACGGCGCCCATGGTCTCGCCGTCGGCGGCCTTGGTCATGCGCTTGTCGTACACGTAGGCGCTGCCCTTGCTGACCAACGGCTCCTGGCCGGCGAAGTTGTTCTCGTAGTACTCCAGCCCCCGGGCTGCGACCTCCGCGTCGGTGTGCGGGGTTTCGTTGGCACCCTCTGGCAGCGGTGCCAGCAGCTGGTCCTTGGTGAAGATCAGGTCGTCGCGGTTGTCACCGGCGATCTCGTACTCGTTGGACATCGTCAGCGCCCGGGTGGGGCAGGCCTCGATGCACAGGCCGCAGAAGATGCAGCGCAGGTAGTTGATCTGGTAGTCCACGCCGTACCGCTCACCGGGGGAGAACCGGGCGTCAGGGCTGTTGTCGGCGCCCATCACGAAGATGGCGTCGGCGGGGCAGGCCCAGGCGCACAGCTCGCAGCCGACGCACTTCTCCAGCCCGTCGGGGTGCCGGTTGAGGACGTGGCGCCCGTGGAAGCGCGGTTGGGTGGGCCGCTTGACCTCGGGGTACTGGGTGGTGACTGGCGGCCTGAACATCGTCTTGAACGTCAGACCGAAGCCCTTGAGCATCGCGTTGAACATCGCGTCAGGCTCCCACGGGTTCGGGGGCGGAGGAGGACTCGTCGTCGCTGGAGGCCGGGTCGGCCGAGGTGGTCGCGACGGGGTCGGGATCGGGGGTGGCGGTCGCGCCGCCGCTGGGACCGGCAGGCGGGGTCGGGCGGCGGGTGCCGCCACCTCCGCCACCACCGGATCCGTCGTCGGTCACCACGTCGTCGTCCTCGCGTGCACCGGCGAAGACCGGTGCGACGAAGGCGATGAAGGCCAGGGCCCCGAAGATCAAGGCACCGAAGGGCGCGATCTGGCCGAGCGCGTCGTCGGTGGTGGACACGTAGCTGCGGACGACGACGGCGAAGCCGGTCAGGAAGACCCAGACGATGCCGAGCGGCAGCATGACGCGCCAGCCCAGGTCCATCAGGCGGTCGTAGCGCATGCGGGGGAGGGTCGCCCGGAGCCACACGAAGACGAAGATGAAGATCAGGACCTTGCCGAGGAAGTAGCCGATCGGCAGCAGCAGCTGCAGGGCGATCTGCCACCAGGCGTCACCGGAGGGAACCGGACCGGAGGGGCCGCCGAGGAACATGGTGACCACGAGCGCGCTCATGGTGATCACGTTCATGAACTCGGCCAGGAAGAACATCGCGAACTTCGCGCCGGAGTACTCGGTGTGGAAGCCGGCGACCAGCTCGCCCTCGGCCTCGGGGAGGTCGAAGGGCGGCCGCTGGGTCTCGGCGATGGCGCTGATGAAGAACAGCACGAACGCCGGGAACATCGGCACGAGGTTGAAGGCGGGGATCAGGTCCAGGCCCGGGACGACCACGCCGAAGACGCTGCCGCCGGGGATCAGCGAACCGGCCTGCCCCGCGACGATGTCGGAGGAGCGCAGCGACCCGGTGTAGATGAACACCGCCGCGGCGCCCAGGCCCATGGCGAGCTCGTAGGACACCATCTGCGCCGACGACCGGACGCCGCCGAGCAGGGGGTACTTCGAGCCGGAGGACCAACCGGCGAGCACGATGCCGTAGACGCCGATGGACCCCATGGCGAGGGTCCAGAGGATGCCGATGGTGGGGTCCCACACCTGCAGGCTGACGACTCGGTCACCGATCTCGATGCCGCTGCCGCCGAAGGGGATGACGGCGAAGGTCATCATCGCGACGATGGCGCTTACCAGCGGTGCGGTGAAGTAGACGACCTTGTCGACGTTCTTGGGGGTGATGTCCTCCTTGAAGAAGAACTTCGCGCCGTCGGCGAGCGTCTGCAGGATGCCGAACGGCCCCAAGCGGTTGGGGCCGATGCGGGACTGCATCTTGGAGACCAGCCGTCGTTCGCCCCAGATGAGCAGGGCGGTGGAGATCAGCCACAGCGCGAAGGCCACGACGACGACCACCAGGACGATGACGAAGTCGACCCAGTCGTTGATCTGCGGGACGGGCAACATCAGCTCTCGCCTCCGTCGGTGTTGGCGGACCCAGCGGTCACGGGTTCGGCCGGTTGTGCGTCGGCGATGGTGATGCCGCCGCGGCCGATGTCGCCGGCGTGGATGCGTGGCAGGACCACGGTGCCGGGGGCCACGGCCGGGGTGACCCGCAGGACCAGGTCGGCGCCGCCGCGGTCACCGGTGACGGCCACGGTGTGCCCGTCGATGGCGGTGCCGGCATCGGCCGGGTTGACCCAGATCGACGGGGCCGGACGGCTGTCGATCAGCTCCTTGGCGCCGGTCAGCATGGTGCCGCCCTGCAGCAGGAACGGCAGGTACACCGGGGTCAGGCCATCGGTGGCGGTCGCAACGGCGACCTCGGTCGCCGCGGCCGTCGAGGCACCGCGTTCGGGCGTGGGGGCCATCAGCGGGGCGGCCTCGCGACGGACGTCGTTGGCGGTCTCCCACCCGAGGTCGGTGCCCATGCCGCGGGCGACCTGGCGGACGACGTCCCAGTCCTGGAGGGACTGGCCGACGGCGCCGACGGCCTGTGGCCAGGCCTGGCGACGACCCTCCCAGCTGGTGAAGCTGCCGACTCGTTCGGGCGGCGCGGTGACCGGGAAGACGACGTCGGCACGCCGGACGGACTCCGTCGGCATGGTGTCGCTGGCGATGACGGTCGGGCAGGTCTCCAGCGCACGGCGGGCCAGGTCGGTGTCGTCGAAGTCGGTGGCCGGGTCGACGCCGATCAGCCACAGCGTGGTGATCGTGCCGTCGACGACGCCCTGCAGGATGCCGGTGGCGTCCAGGCCGGGCTCGGCGGGCACGCGGCCCCACGTCTCGGCGACGGGACCGGGGGCGTCCAGGGGACGACCGCCGGGCAGGGTGCCCGGCAGCAGGCCGGCCTCGATCGCGCCGCGTGCGCCGGGACGCCGGGGGACCCAGGCGAAGCCGGCGCCGCGTGCCTCGGCAAGGGCCTTGGCGGCGGGCAGCGCGCCGGGGCTGGCGGACAGGCGCTCGCCGGCCAGCACGACGGCCGGGGCCTTCGACAGGTCGGTGCCGTCACCCAGCACGTCGACGATCGGGGCGAGCTCCTCCGCGCCGTCGGCGAGGGCCTGCAGCGCGGCGGCCTCGCCACCGGCCTCGGTGGGGATCCACTGCCAGGCGATCTCCTCGAGGCGGCCGAGGACCGGCCCGACGACGACGATCTTCTGGTTGCGCTGCCGCCATGCCTTGCGCATGCGCAGGAACAGCAGCGGCAGCTCCTCGTGGGGCTCCAGGCCCGCCACGACGACGACGGGCGCCTGCTCGACGACGTCGTAGGTGACGTCGTGGTCACCGGCGATGGTCGGCAGGACGGTCAGGTCGTCGGCCTGGGGACTGGTACGGAAGTCGACGTGGTCGGTGCCGACGACGTCACGGGCGAACCGGCTGACGGCGTAGGCGTCCTCGTCGGTCAGGCGACCGCCGGTGAGGATGGCCACCGAGCCGGGCCCGTCGGCCTCGATCGCAGCGGTCAGCTTCGCGGCCGCGGTGTCGACGGCGGAGACCCAGGTTGCGCGTTCGAGCGCACCGGTCTCGCCACGGACGAGGGGGGCGTCGAGGCGGTCGGGGTGGGACACGAACGCGTAGCCGTAGCGGTTCTTGTCGTCCAGCCATGCCTCGTTGACCGCCAGGTTGGTGCGGGCGAGCGTGCGCTGGATGACGCCGCGGCGGATGTCGTGGCGGACGTTGGCACCGGAGGCGTCGTGGAAGGCGATGCCGGGGATCCGACGGATGTCGAACGGCCTGGCGCCGAAGCGGTAGCTGTTGGACGTCAGGGCGCCGACCGGGCAGATCTGGACGACGTTGCCGGCGAAGTAGGACTCGTAGGGCTGGTCGCCGTAGATGGAGACCTGCTCCAGGGCGCCGCGCTCGAACAGCTCGATGAAGGGGTCACCGGAGATCTGCTGGGAGAAGCGGGTGCAACGGGCGCACAGCACGCAGCGTTCGCGGTCGAGCGCGATCTGGGCGTTGATCGGCAGGGCCTTGGAGAAGACGCGCTTCTTCTCGTACATGCGCGACTCGCCGGGCCCGTGCTTGAGGGCCTGGTCCTGCAGGGGGCACTCGCCGCCCTTGTCGCACTGCGGGCAGTCCAGGGGGTGGTTGACCAGCAGGAACTCCAGCTGGGACTCCTGGTACTGCCGGGCCACCTCGGAGGTCTCCTGGGTCCGGATGACCATGTCGGGGCGCACGGCCTCGGAGCACGAGGCCACCGGCTTGCGGGCACCCTCGACGTCGACGAGGCACTGGCGGCACGCGGCAACGGGGTCCAGCAACGGGTGGTCGCAGAACCGCGGGATGGTGATGCCGATCTGCTCGGCAGCACGGATCACCAGGGTGCCGGGCTCGACCTCGAGGGCCTGCCCGTCGATGGTGATCGGGATCAGCTTGGGCTTCGTGGCCTCGGTGGCATCAGACATGCCCGACTCCCACCTTCATCTCGGGACGATCGGTCTGGGCGTTGTCGGTGATGACGCCCGCGTGCGGCTCGATGTGGTCGGGCAGCCTGCCGTTGGCGATCACGTACTCGTACTCGTCACGGAAGTACTTGATGCCGGACTTGACCGAGCTGGTCGCGCCGTCGGCCAGCGCGCAGAACGAGCGGCCGAAGATGTTGTCGGCCAGCTCGTCGAGCGTGGCGATGTCCTCGGGACGTCCGCGGCCGCCGAGGATGCGCTCGAGGATCTGCCCGACCCAGAAGTTGCCCTCCCGGCAGGGGGTGCACTTGCCGCAGGACTCGTGCTCGTAGAAGCGGATCCAGTTGAGGGTCGCCTCGATCACCGACGTCCTGTCGGAGTACATCATCATCGCGCCGGTGCCCATGAGGCTGCCGGCGGCGGCGATGGAGTCGAAGTCCATCGGGATGTCGTAGTGCTCGGCGGTCAGCAGCGGGGTCGACGACCCACCGGGCGCCCAGAACTTGAGCTCGCGGCCGTCCAGCATCCCGCCGCAGGCCTCCTCCACGATCTCGCGGGCGGAGGTGCCCATGGGGAACTCGTAGTTGCCGGGCCGCTTGACCTCACCGGAGACGCAGAACAGCTTGGTTCCCGGCGAGCGCTCGGGCCCCCACTGCTTCCACCAGTTGGCGCCGTGCTCGATGATGTGGCCGGCGGCGGCGATGGACTCGACGTTGTTGATGACCGTCGGGCAGGCGTACAGGCCGGCGACGGCGGGGAACGGCGGGCGCAGGCGCGGCTGGCCACGACGGCCTTCCAGCGCCTCGAGCAGCGCGGTCTCCTCGCCGCAGATGTAGGCGCCGGAGCCGTAGTGCAGCGTGATGTGGTGGGAGAAGCCCGACCCCAGGATGTCGTCGCCGAGGTATCCAGCGGCGTAGGCCTCGGCGAGGGCTTCCTCGATGCGGATGCCGGACCACAGGTACTCACCGCGCAGGAAGATGAAGCTGCGGGGGGAGTTCAGCGCGTAGGCCGAGCAGATGATCCCCTCGATCAGCTGGAACGGGTCGCGCTCCATGAGCTCGCGGTCCTTGAAGGTCCCGGGCTCGCCCTCGTCGGCGTTGATGACGAGGTAGATCGGCTTGCCGGTGTCCTGGGGCACGAACGACCACTTCAGGCCGGTCGGGAACCCTGCGCCACCACGGCCGCGCAGGCCGGAGTCCTTGACGACGTCGCGCAGGGCGGCGGGGTCCTGGTTGAGGGCGCGCTTGAGGGCCTTCCAGCCGTCGGTGCGCGTGTAGCCCTCGAGGGTGTGGGCGTCCGGGACGTCGTAGCGCTTGGACAGCACCTTGACCTGCGGCATCAGCTGATCCCTTCCTCTTCACCGATCGTGGAGTCGTCGGCGTCGTCGGGGGTGGTGGTGTCGTCGGCGACCGGCTGGGCCTCGGGGTCGGCCTGCGGGTCGGTGTCGGCGGGCTCGGCCACGTCGGCGTCGCCGGGCTCGGCCGGTGGTTCGGGATCGGTGATGACGCCCGCGTCCTGCTCGGGAGCAGGGACCTCGTCGGGAACCCTGCCGTTGCTGGCGGGTGGGGTGGCGGCCGCCCCGAAGCTGATCACGCCGACCGTCCCGGATCCCACGCCTGCGTCGGGCGTCGGCACGGCGCCGTCGTCCTTGGTGGCGAGGCCCAGGCGCTGGCCGGGGCCCTCTGGGTCGATCGGGCCGATGCCGGCGAGGCGGTGGCTCGCCGCGCGCACGCCCGGCGGGACCATGCCGCGGGTTGGCTGCGGCGGGTTGCCGGCACGGACGGCCTCGACGAGCTCCACGGCCGCGTCGGGGTCGACCCACTCGTAGTTGAGGTAGTCCACCGTGACGACCGGCGCACCCTCGCAGTTGCCGAGGCACTCGGCGTGCTCGAGGGTGATCCTGCCGTCCTCGGTCGTCTGGTCGTGCCCGACCCCGAGGTGCTCGCGCAGCCGGTCGTAGGTGGCCTTGCCACCGCGGACGGCGCAGGAGAAGTTGGTGCACACGCTGACGAGGTGCTCGCCCATGGGCTCGCGCTTGTACATCGTGTAGAAGGTCGACACGGCGGCGACCTCGGCCTTGGTCAGGTCGAGCAGCTCGGCGCACTCGGCGACACCGTCATCGCTGACGAAGCCGTCCTGGTGCTGGACGAGGTGCAGCAGGGGCAGCAGAGCGCTCCGCTTCACCGGGAAGCGGTCGACCAGGGCTTCGGCCTTCGCGCGCAGCTCTGGAGAGAACACGACGGTGCCAGGCCTTTCGGAGGTGGGTGACGAGGGGTCCGCGGTTCGGAGGGCGATGGTCCCGCTGACACGGGCGGCCCGGGGGCACATTCAATCGCCTCTGCGCGGGGTTCGCAGGTTAGCAGCGCGACCCTGCATATGTGAAGCCGTTCACAAGGGCACACGCGGGAGCTCCGGGCGCACGGACGTGCGCCCAGCCGAGCCACCCCGTGGGCGCGGGGTGGCGGTCGGGCGGCTAGCGGTCGACGCCGCCCATGACGGGGTCGAGGGAGGCGACGGCCGCGATGACGTCGGCGACCTGCAGGCCTCGGCTGGCTGCGGGGATGGCGCCGATGTGGACGAAGGAGGGTTCGCGCACGTGGACGCGGTACGGCTTGTTCGTGCCGCTGGACGTCACGTGGTACCCGAGCTCTCCACGGGGGGACTCGACCGGCACGTAGACCGTGCCCTTCGGCACCTCGAAGCCCTCGGTCACCAGCTTGAAGTGGTGGATCAGGGCCTCCATCGACTGGCCCATGATCTTGCCGATGTAGGACTTGGCGTTGCCGAGCCCGTCGGGACCGAGCGCCAGCTGTGCCGGCCAGGCGACCTTCTTGTCGGCGACCATGACCGGACCGCCCGGCAGGGACTTGAGGGCCTGCTGGACGATCTTGATCGACTCGCGCATCTCGCGGACGCGGATGAGGAACCGGCCGTAGGCGTCGCCGGTGTCTGTGGTCTGGACCTCGAAGTCGTACTGCTCGATGCCGCAGTAGGGGGCGGACTTGCGCAGGTCGTGGGCCACACCGGCCGAGCGCAGGACCGGGCCGGTGATGCCCAGGTCGAAGCACTGCTCGGCGCTCAGCACGCCGACACCGACGTTGCGCTCCTGCCAGATCGGGTTCTCCGTCAGCAGGTCCTCGAGCTCGTCGATCTTGCCGGGCAGCTCGTCGATGACCTCGCTGACGCGCGGCACGAAGTCCTCGGGGACGTCCTGTGCCAAGCCGCCGGGGCGGATGTAGGCGTGGTTCATCCGCAGGCCGGTGACGTACTCGAAGATGTCCAGCAGCGTCTCGCGCTCGCGGAAGCCGTAGATCATCGCCGACAGGGCACCGAGCTCCATGCCGCCGGTCGCCAGCGCCACCTGGTGGGAGGTGATGCGGTTGATCTCGGTCATGATGACGCGGATGGCCTGGGCGCGCTCGGGGACGTCGTCGCTGATGCCGAGCAGCTTCTCCACGGCCAGGCAGTAGCCGAGCTCGTTGTGGAGCGGCGCGAGGTAGTCCATGCGGGTCACGAAGGTGACACCCTGCACCCACGGGCGGTACTCGGCGTTCTTCTCGATGCCGGTGTGGAGGTAACCGATGACCGGCTGGTTGTCGACGATCATCTCGCCGTCCATGGTCAGCAGCATGCGCAGCACGCCGTGGGTGGACGGGTGCTGCGGCCCCATGTTGATGACCATGAGGTCGTCCTCGACGGCGTCGGGCAGGTTCTGCCAGTCGCCGGTGCCGGCGACGGTGAACTCGCCGTCGACGGGTTCGAGCGTGCCGCTGCGGTCCGTGGTCGCCAGGTCAGCGGTCTCGTCGGCCCATTCGCCGCTCATCGATTCTCCTCCCGGGGCGCCGCCCCAGACCCGCCGGACATCCCGGTTCGGACACCTTCCCGCTGCGCGGGTCCCTTCCGAATCCTCATGTCAGTAGTCCCTCTCGTCCGGCGGGGACACGGTGTGGCCCTTGTACATGACCTCCACGCCACCAAGGGGGTAGTCCTTGCGGTGCGGATGCCCCTCCCAGTCGTCGGGCATCATGATGCGGGTCAGCGCCGGGTGGCCGGTGAACTCCACGCCCATCAGGTCGTAGACCTCGCGCTCGAGGAAGTTGGCCGAGGAGTACTGCGCCGTGGCGCTGGCCACGACGGGGTTGTCGTCGGGCAGCGAGGCACGCAGGCGGAACCAGTGGCCCTTGCTCACCGAACGCAGGATCCAGGACACGTCGATGTGCCCGGTCTCCTCGACCTCGGTGTAGGTCGGCCAGCCGGTGGTCTCCTGGCTGTTGACGTCGCGGGCGCCGGCAGGCCAGTGGACCGCCGAGACGTCCGACAGCAGCTCGCAGGCCAGGACCGGGTCGGACTTGGCGAAGGCGATCACGTCGGGGACGACCTCGGCGCTGGCCTGCAGCGTCAGCTCACCGCGGTACTCCAGCGGCTCCAGCGACGGGAAGGTCGCGACGAGGTGGTCGCGCAGGGTGGCCAGCGTGTCGTCGACCCGGTCGACCTCGTCGGGCAGCTGCCGGTCGTCGGGGATCTCGGCTTGGGGGGTGTGCGTGGTGTCGCTCATCGTGCACTGCTCTCCGTGCCGGCTGCGCCGGCGTGGGCGCGCGTCCGGCCTCGCTCCGCTCCGTGCGTCATCGCGCCCACGTGCTTCCCGGCTTGCCGGCCGCGATCTGTTCCTGCCGCTGCTGGACCGCCTCGGCCTTGGTGTGGCCGCCGCCAGCGACGGTTTCCTTGGGCATGATGCGGTGCAGGGCGGGGGCGGTCATGTCGGGCGACCCGGTCACGTGGCCGGGATCGCCGATGGTCTCCCCGTCGACCCACCCGGTGCGCTTGCGGAAGTCCGCCATCGACTCACCCTTGCGGGGACGCTCGACGAGCTGCTCGTTGCGGATCTTCTCGTGCAGCTTGAGGATGCCGTCCATCAGCAGCTCGGGCCGCGGCGGGCAGCCGGGGACGTACATGTCGACCGGGATGATGTGGTCGACGCCCTGCACGATGGCGTAGTTGTTGAACATGCCACCCGAGGACGCGCAGACACCCATGGAGATGACCCACTTGGGGTCCGCCATCTGGTCGTAGAGGTTGCGCACGATCGGGGCCATCTTCTGGCTCACGCGACCGGCGACGATCATCAGGTCGGCCTGCCGCGGTGAGGCACGGAAGACCTCCATGCCGAAGCGGGCCAGGTCGTAGTGGGCCGCACCGGTCGACATCATCTCGATGGCGCAGCAGGCCAGGCCGAACGTGGCGGGGAACAGCGAGCCTGCGCGGGCGATGCCCAGCAGCTTCTCGGCGCTGGTCAGCAGGATGCCGTCGGGCAGGCGGGACTCTATGCCCATGTGATCACTCCCAGTCCAGGCCGCCCTTGCGGACCACGTAGTAGTAGGACTCCAGCAGCAGGGCGATGAACACGCCCATGGTCGCCAGGCCGTACCACGACAGCTCCGCGAGGACCGTGGCCCACGGGTAGAGGAAGACCGCCTCGACATCGAAGATGATGAAGAGCATGGCGATCAGGTAGAACTTCACCGGAAAGCGCTGGCCGGCGATGGCCGTCTCGGGCTCGGGGATGATGCCGGATTCGTAGGGCGCTTCCTTCGCCGGGCTCGGGTTCTTCGGGCCGAGCTTGGACGACACCGCCACGGACAGCACCACGAACAGCGTGGCGACGACGAAGAGCAGCACGATGGGCAGGTACTCGACCAGCACGGGTGGTGACCTTCTTCCTTGGAGGTGGGGGCGAGGGGTCCGGATCCGTCACGGGGCGAGACCATTGAAGCGCCTCCGCACGGGAGGCGCAGGTTAGCAGCCGTCGCTCGGGCATGTGAAGTCGTTCACAAGAGGTGGACGCCGCCCGTCGCGCCCGTTCGACCGCACCGAACGTCGGCCACCGCACCCCACCGGACCCGACCCGCCGGGCACCACCCGGGCGGTCCTGCCGTCACCCCTCGCCGGTACGCTTCGGCCATGAGCTCCTCCGCCCCACCGACCGGTCCCCCGTGGGACGGTTCGACGGACGGAATCGACCCGCCGGAGGGCAACGGCTTCGGCCCCTACGGACCCGGCGGCGACATGCTCCTGCCGTCGGAGGAGGACCGCGCCAAGCGCCAGCAGAAGGCCGGCCGGCGCGTCGCACGGGCGACCGGCAAGGCCGTCGTCACCCGGGTCCAGGACATGTTCTCCGCGGGCGGGCCGGCGTTCAACAAGCTGGCCAACGCCCATGCCGCGTCGACCGCCGGCGACACCCTGATCGCCATCGCCCTGGCCAACACCCTGTTCTTCTCCGTGCCCTCCAGCGAGGCCCGCGGCAACGTCGCGCTGTACCTGCTGATCACGGTTGCCCCGTTCGCGGTGATCGGGCCCGTCCTCGGCTGGGTCATGGACCGGCCGGGGGCCGAGCGGTTCACGCTGGTCGCCTCGTCGCTGCTGCGCCTGATCGCCGCGATCGGCCTGGTGTTCGAGGCCGACTCGTTCTGGCTGTTCCCGCTGGCCTTCGTGCTCATGGTCCTCTCGCGCGTCCACGGCATCAGCCGGTCGGCGCTGCTGCCGATGGCGCTGACCAACGCCGTGGCGCTGGTGACCGCCAACGCCCGGCTGGCCCAGGTCGGGGTGTTCGCCGGCGGCCTGATCGCCCCGATCGGCGCCGGGCTCGCCGCGCTCGGTCCCGCACCGGTGCTGATCGCAGCCAGCGCCCTGTTCGGCGTGGCGGTGTGGCAGTCGATGGCCCTTCCCGACGTCACGGGTGCCGCGCCGCGCCGTCCGATCATCGCCTCGGAGATGATCGTGCCGATGGACCCCGACGCGCCGCCGGAACCCGAGGTCGAACCGGAGGATGACGAGGCCCCGGAGGAAGACGTGCCCGAGGACCGGCCGGCCAGCGACGCCCAGCTGCGGCTGGCCCGGTTCGCTACCGCCGTGGTCCGCCTGCTGAACGGCTTCCTCGTCCTGGTGCTGGCGTTCGCCTTCCGTGACGTCGACGCGCCCCTGGCCGACTTCGGTGCCGTGCTCGGCGCGGCCGGCGGCGGCTACGCCCTGGCCTCGTTCGCCGCCCCGCGCCTGGAGCGGTCCCTCCGGGAGGAGCCGATGGTGGTCGCGGCGCTGGCCGTCGAGGCCGCCGCAGCGTTCGTCGCCGGGCAGTTCTTCGGCCTGCCTGCCGCCATCTTCCTCGCGCTGGCCGCTGGCTACGCCTGGGGCACGGCCAAGTTCGCCTTCGACGGCCTGCTGCAGGCCACCCTCCCCCAGTCCCTCCGGGGTCGGGCCTTCACCAAGTCCGAGACGGTCTTCCAGGTGGCCTGGGTCATCGGCGCCGTGATCCCCACCGGGCTGACGATCGACATCCGCATCGGGTTGATCATCGCCGGTTGCGTCGCCCTGCTGGCCCAGACCATCTACGTCTCCCGGCTGCTCCAGCGCATCTGAATCGGCCTTACGTGTCGGCCGGGCACTGTCCGGTCGGGGCATACGGGATCGGGCCGGGCGGCCGTCTCCTCCTGTGACGGCGCACGGCCAGCAGTCACATCGACGAGCGGCGCCGGACCGGCGCGCCCTCGTGGCGCCGCCAGCCACAACCCCCCGAGCAAGAGGAGCATCACCGCATGTCAATCTCTGCCACCTCCCGACGGATCACGGGCGTCCTCGCCCTGCTGGTCCTGACCGCGTTGCTGCCGCTGACCGCGGCCAGCGCCCAGGACGAGCGCACCGTCGTCGACCTCGACCTCGTCGCCGACGACGTGTCCGACCCCGTCGAGACCTCGATCCTCTACAGCCGCCAGACGTTCGGCTCGGCCGAGCAGGCCCTGATCGCCACGTCCTTCGACGGCGCCGACGCGCTGGCGTCCGGCTCGCTGCAGTCCGGCGTCGGCGAGGCCGCCGCCACCGACACCGAGGGCAACGCCATCACCGGCCGCCCGCTGCTGTTCGTCGACCCGACCGCCGGCCCCGAGCAGGCCCTGTTCGACGAGCTGTCCCGCCTCGGCGTCACCTCGATCATCCTGCTGGGTGGCGAGAGCGCCATCCCGCCCGCCGTCGCCGACGCCTTCGACGAGGCCGGGTTCGGCGACGTCCAGCGCATGGGCGGCACCACCCGTATCGCCACGGCGAGCCTGATCGCGGAGTACGTGCTGGCCAACAGCGACACCACCACCGCCTACCTCTCCCGTGCGTTCGGCACCGACACCGACACCGACACCGCCTACGCCGACTCCTCCGCCCTCGGCGGATGGGCCGCGTCGTCCGGCAACCCGATCCTCCTGACGGCCACCGAGAGCCTGTCGCTGGAGACCTCCCTGCTGCTGCAGCAGGGCGACGTCGAACGCGTCGAGATCGTCGGCGGGCCCGCCGCCGTCAGCGACGAGGTCGAGCAGGCGCTGGTCGACATGGGCCTGGAGGTCAACCGGACGGAGGGCGACACCCGTGACCAGACCGCCGTGGCCATCGCCGCCGCCCGTGGCGCGGCCGACGCCGGCGATGCGCCGCGCGTGATCGTGACCGAGGGCTTCGCCGAGGACTTCTTCGTCAACGCCTTCGCCGCAGCCGCCCACTCGGGACTGGCCGACGCGCCGATCCTGCTGAGCAACGGCGATGACCTCTCGCCGGCCACCACCACCTACCTGGACGGCGCCGGCTTCGCGGTCGCCGACTCCGGGCTGGTCGGCATCTGCGGCACCGACCTGTCCGCCGCCCTGTGCGGCGACGTCGCGACCGCCCTCGACGCGACGCTCACCACCGTCACCATCGACACCGACCCGACCGACCCCGGCGCCGCCGAGCAGGTCGGTGACCTGGCCGTGACCCCGCAGGAGGAGACCACCACCCAGGTCGCCATCGACGAGGACCGCACCGGTGACAACGACGACGCCGTCACCTTCACCGCCACCGACCTCGACCCGGAGGCGTACTACCGGGTGACCTTGGTCGTGGCCGACAACGTCAGCATCGACGGCGAGGACGCCACGTTCGTGGACGCCGACGACTCGACCCCCGACACCGAAGAGGACGACGGGCAGGGCAACGGCGAGGCCGACGCGGGCCCGTCGGAGGAGATCGCCCTGATCACCGCCATCAACGGCGAGGACCTGGAGACCCCGGCCAAGACCACCCCGGCGACCGATGACGACCCGGCCGAGCCGACCGCCCACCAGCCCGCCGAGGACGGCACCCTGACCGTCACCGTCGACGGTGTGGAGGACTCCAACGGCGGCACCGTGTACGCCGTCGTGTACGTCAACGGCGGCGAGTCCACCTTCCTGGAGGTCGACGAGGACGGCGTGCCGACCGAGGCCTACGGCGTCTCGGGCGCGTTCACCCTGGACCCGGTCGTCGGTGACCTCGACGTCGCGGGCCACGACCCGGTGACCGTGAACGTCGACAGCGTGACCGGCACCGACGCCGAGGGCGACGAGCGGACCTACACCGTGACCGGCCTCGACGACGACACCGCCTATCGCATCACCCTGGTGCCGGGCGACAACATCACCTTCACCGAGGGCGACGACGAAGCCACCTTCGTCGAGGGCGTCGGCGACGACGACGAGCCGAACGGCCTGGCCGACTCCGCCGGTGCGGAGACCGTCGCCACGATCGTGTCGGTCAACGGCGAGGACGTCGCCGAGGAGGAGCAGGGCCGCACCGTGCCGTCCGGCGACGACGACCCGAGCGACCCGTCGGGCATCTTCCCCGTCGACGGCGTGATCACCTTCACCATCGACGGCGTCGACTCCGCGATCCTGCCGACCCCCAACCCGGGGGGCACCATCCGGCCGGTCGTGTACGTCAACGGCGGCGACTCGACGTTCCTCGAGATCGACGAGGACGGCGCCCCGCTGGAGGTCTACGGCGTCGGCGGTGCCTTCACCACCTCGCCCTTCCCCAGCTAGCCGTCACTCCCCTTCCACGGCCCCTTCGCCCTGCGGCGGAGGGGCCGTGCCCGTTCGGGGTCCGTTGACCGCGAGCGGACGAGGGGGGAGGCTCGGGCCATGACCGACGTGACGGACCGCCTGCTGCCCCCCGAGGCCTACACCGGGAAGGGCAAGCTCCGCCGAGGGCCATACGAGGCCGAGCTGGCCCGGCTGCAGGTCGAGCTCGTCAAGCTGCAGGCCTGGATCAAGCACCAGGGCCTGCGCGTCGTGGTGATCTTCGAGGGGCGGGATGCCGCCGGCAAGGGTGGGGTGATCAAGCGCATCACCGAACCCACCAACCCCCGGATCGTGCGGGTCGCGGCGCTGCCGGCGCCGTCGGACCGAGAGAAGACCCAGTGGTACTTCCAGCGGTACGTCGCCCACCTGCCCGCGGCCGGGGAGATGGTCCTGTTCGACCGCTCCTGGTACAACCGCGCCGGTGTCGAGCGGGTGATGGGGTTCGCCACCGAGCTGCAGATCCAGGCGTTCATGCGATCGTGCCCGGAGTTCGAGCGCATGCTCATCCGCAGCGGCATCGTCCTGATCAAGTACTGGTTCAGCGTCTCCGACGAGGAGCAACAACGACGGTTCCAGGGGCGCATCGACGACCCGACGAAACGCTGGAAGCTGTCGGACATGGACATGGCGTCGTGGGACCGCTGGCAGGACTACAGCCGCGCCAAGGACGAGATGTTCGCCCACACCGACACCAAGCAGTCGCCGTGGTGGGTCGTCGACGGCGACATCAAGCGCCACGCCCGGCTGAACTGCATCGCCCATCTGCTGGACCAGATCCCCTACGAGGACCTGACCCCCGAGCCGTTCGAGCTGCCGCCGCGGACCCCGTCGTCGCACGGATACGTCCGTCCGCCGGTGACCGAGCAGACCTTCGTGCCCCAGCGCTACTGACATCCGGCAGGAACCGGGGCAGGTCGTGGCGAACCAGCCGGCATGCCACGACTCCTCGCGCTGCTGTGCACCCTCGCCATCCTTGCCGTCCTCGCCCCCACCGGTGCCGGCGCCGACTCGGAGGCCCCGTTCGGTGACGACGCCGCGGCCCGTCGTGCCGTGGCCGCGCTGACCCGCGCGACCACGGTCAACGACGCCGATGGCGACAAGGTCTTCGACGAGCTCGAGCAGGCGTTCCTTGCCGCGCCGGGCGAACGGCAGCGCACCATCGTGCTGTTCACGGCCGGCACCGCCACCGACGAGGGTGTGGACGCCGTCCGCCGGGCTGCACCGGACGCCGACGTGGCCGACACCTTCACGGTGGTGCCGAGCCTGGTCGCGTGGATGACCGCTGACGAGGCCGACGCCGTCGCCGACCTGTCGGCGGTCCGCCAGGTCGAGCTGGACACCCCCGGCACCCCGGAGCTGGACCAGGCGACCGGCGTCATGGGCGCCGACACCGTCGTGGAGGTCATGGGCGTCACCGGTGACCTCGACGGCAACCCCGCCGTCGTGACCACCGACGACGTCGGCATCGCCATCCTCGACTCGGGCTTCCACGCCGCCCACGAGCAGCTCGACGACGGCAAGCTGACGGCGTTCGTCGACCTCGGCAACGGCCTGGCCGAGCCCTACGACAACAACGGCCACGGCACCCACGTCGCCAACATCGCCGCGGGGTGGGGCAACGAGAACGCGCAGTACCGAGGCGTCGCGCCGGGCGCCGGGGTCATCGGGCTGAAGATCGAGGGTGGCAGCGGGTCGGAGTCCAACGCCATCGCTGGCTTCCAGTGGCTGGTGGACAACCGCGAGGCGTTCAACGTACGCGTCGCCACCATCTCCTACGGCTTCGGCACCGCGACCGACGGCACGACCGCGGTCGAGCTGGCCGTCGACGCCGCGTGGGACGCCGGCATCGTCGTGTTCAAGTCCACGGGCAACTCCGGGCCGGGCAACGGCACGATGACCGTGCCCGCCGCCGCACGCGGGATCATCGCGATGGGCTCGCTGATCGACCCGTTCGGCTCCAGCCGTGCCGGGTTCTCGTTGTCGTCGTTCTCCAGCCGTGGCCCGACCACCGACGGCCGCATCAAGCCCGACCTGGCCGCGCCGGGCGACGGGATCATGGCCGCGCAGACCGGGACCCGCAGCGGCTACGTCTCCAAGTCCGGCACGTCGATGGCAAGCCCGTTCGGCGCCGGCGTCGCCGCGCTGGTGGTCGCCGCCAACCCGGCCCTGAGCCCCGACGAGGTCCGCCAGATCCTGTTCGACACGGCCGAGGACTTCGGTGCCGAGGGTGAGGACAACGACTTCGGCCGCGGCCGCATCCGCGCCGAGGCCGCCGTCGAGGCCGCCCTCGTCGCCGCCGGGGAGGACGTGCCCACCTACACCCCGGTTCCGGTGCCGCTGCACGAGGGCATCGTCGTCACCGCCGACCTCACGGGGCGGGCCACGACCACCGTGGACGTGACCGACACCGTCTACCCGCTGGCCGTCACCGCGATGGGCGAGGACGGTGCGATCGTCCTCGGGGTCGACGTCACCAGCGGCTCGGGCCTGTCGACCGGCGTGGCGATCAACACCGGCGCCCACCGCCACGGGTACGACAGCGTGGCCCGGCCGGCGGTCGGCACCTACACGGTGACGGTGCTGACCCAGCCGCTGGCCGACGTGGTGCTGGCGGTCTCGCACTCCCGGACGGCCCCGCAGTAGTCAGCCGGTCGCACTCCCGGCATCCGTCATGGTCTCGGCGGCTGCGACGCCGGCGAGCCTGCCCGTGACCCATGCCCACAGGAAGTTGTAGCCACCCAGGCGGCCGGTGACGTCGATGATCTCGCCGGCCAGGTGGAGGCCCGGGACGACCCGCGACTCCAGCGTCGTCGTCGACATCTCGGCGAGCGGGACACCGCCGCCCGTGACCTCGGCGGTCCGGTAGCCCTCGGTCCCGGTGACGGGCAGCGGGCACGCCTCGAGCAGGGTGACCAGCCGCTTGCGGTCCTCACGTCGCAGCGCCCCGAGCGTCGTCGAGGGGTCGACGTCGGCCAGTCCGCACAGGTGGTCGGCCAGGCGGCGCGGCAGGGTGTCGCGCAGCACCGCGGCGACCGGCCGGGGGCCACCCTGCTGGAGGTGTGCGTCCCAGTCCGTCGTGCCCCCGTCCGGCGTCCACGCGGCCGTCAACGTCGTCCCTGATCCCCAGGGCGCGGCCACCCGGTGCGAGGCGTCGAGGACGACCGGCCCCGAGAACCCCCTGTGGGTCACCAGCAGGTCCCCCTCCCCCTCCCACACGACCTTGGGGGCGCGGGCGGTCAGGCGCGCCGGGACGGCCAGCCCCGCGAGCCGGTCCCAGCTCCCCGCGTCGGTGAGGAGCGGGACCAGCGCCGGGTAGCGGGGCAGGACGGTGTGGCCGAGCGCCCGTGCCCAGCGATAGCCCGCACCGTCGCTGCCCGTCTTCGGCAACGACAGGCCGCCGGTCGTCAGGACGACCCGATCGGCGTCGACCGTGCCGCCGTCGGCCATGGTGATCGTGAAGCCGTCGACCCCTCGGACGACGTCGGCGACCGTCGCCGCGGTGGCGAGGGTCGCACCTGCCCGGTCCACGGCCCGCAGCAGGGCCGAGACCACGTCGCCGGACCGGTCGCTGACGGGGAAGACCTTGCCGGTGTCCTCCACCTTGAGCGGGATGCCGAGGTCGTCGGCGAAGAAGCCGGTGACGTCCTCCAGCGGCCAGGACCGCAGCACCTTGCGGACGGCCTTCGTCGAGCCCTCGGTGTGGAAGTCGCCCTCGTCGACGGCGGAGGGCAGGACGTTGCAGCGGCCGCCACCGGAGACCTTGATCTTGGCGCCGGGCTTGCGCGCGGACTCGAGGGCGAGGACCGGCACACCCGTCCGAGCGGCATGGATCGCCGTCATCATGCCGGCTGCGCCAGCACCGACGACGACCACCGGCCAGCGCGGATGGCCGTCCGGCGGAGGGGGAAGGGGACGATCGGACACCGCGACGGAGGGTAGCCGTGCAGGAACCGGACACCCCGAGGTCGAACCATGCACCGATGACTTCGATCACCCACTCGTCCCGGCTCCACCCCTCCCGGATCCACCCCTCCCGGATCCAGGAGGCATCCCGCCGGTTCTCCGTCCGCATCTTCGTCGTGCTGCAGGTCGCCATCGTCGTGGCTGCCGCGCTGGCGGGCTTCGCCTCGGGCGCCTCGCCGACGACGGTCGACCCGCGGCTGGCCCTGCCGCCGCTGCAGGCCCCGGGCGAGTGGTTCGACTCCCAGCGGACGGTCGACGGCCAGCCGATCGACTACGCCGGGGCGCTGGACCAGGCGGCGGCGCTGCGGGCCGACGCCATCGACGGGGAGTGGACCAACCTCGGACCGTCCAACATCGGTGGCCGCGTCAACGACGTCGTGACCGACGTTGACGACCCGACGATCGTCTACGCGGCGACCGCCTCGGGCGGCGTCTGGCGCGGGACCGAGCGCGGCCTGGTGTGGGAACGTGCCTGGCCCGACGACCTGACCCAGGCGATCGGCTCGATGGCCCGCAACGACGACATGCTGCTGGCCGGTTCGGGTGAGGCCAACCCCGGCGGCGGGTCGATCGTCTACGGCGGCACCGGCGCCTACCTGTCCTCCGACGACGGGGCGACCTGGACGCTGATCGGCTTGGAGGACTCCGGCGCCATCGGTCGTGTCGTCGAGCACCGCGACGGCTTCCTGATCGCCGCCACGGGCAACCTGTTCGTGCCCGGGGGCCAGCGTGGCCTGTACCGCTGGGACCCGACGATGGACGAACCCGAGCTGTGGCTCGAGGGCCCCAACGACACCACCGGCGCCGTCGACATCGCCGTCGACCCGTCCGACCCCGACCACGTGATGGTCGCGATGTGGGACCACCACCGCACGCCCGACGCGCGCTACTACTCCGGCGAGGGCTCGGGGGTGTACCGCACGCGGGACGGCGGCCAGACCTGGTCGCTGGTCGCCGACATCACGACCGACGACCCAGCCGAGAACGGCCGCATGGCCGTGGCGTTCGCCCCCTCCGACCCCGACCGGGTCTACGCGGAGGTGGCCAACACCGCCAACGGCCGCCACGGCGGGTTCTTCGTCTCCGACGACGGCGGCGACACGTGGACGCCGCGGACCAACTCCACGCTGACCGCGACCAACTCCTCCTACGGCTGGTGGTTCGGGCGGATCTACGTCGACCCGGCCGACGCCGACCGCGTGTTCGTCATGGGCCTGAACCTGACCTACTCCGAGAACGGCGGCACGTCCTTCAGCAACGTCAACACCGGCCTGCTCGGGCTGGCACCGGGCGGCGACCGCATCGATCCCCACTCCGACCAGCACTCGATGGTCTTCGAGACGCGGGAGGAGGGGCTGGTCTACCTCGGCAACGACGGCGGCGTGTACCACTCCACCGACAACGGTGAGTCCTGGCTGTCCTCCCCCGACCAGGGCTGGACCCAGCACTACTCCGTCGACGTCAGCGACGTCGGCGTCGGCAACGCCATCGTGACCGGCCTGCAGGACAACGGCTGCCAGATCACCTACTCCCCGCTGGAGGGCGACTGGCTGCCCAACGGCGTGTGCGGCGACGGGCTGGAGTCGGTCTTCCAGCCCGGCAACCCCGCCGTGTCGTGGTCGTGTTCGCAGTACGGCGGATGCCAGCGCAACGTCGCCGGCGCCGGCGACCTCGGCATCCTCAGCTTCCCCGGTACCACCGCGGACCGGTGGGGTTGGCTGGCCGACATCGAGTACTCCCCCGCCGACGTGACCAACAACACCCTGTACACCGGCTCGCAGTTCCTGTACCGGTCGACCAACAACGGCGTCTCCTGGACACGGTTCACCGGCGACCTGTCCAGCAACCCCGACCAGCTCGACCCAAACACCGGCTACCAGCTGCGCGGGGTGATCACCGCCATCGCGCCGGGCCACGAGGGCCGTCGGGTGTGGGTCGGCACCGACGAGGGCCGGCTGTGGACGGTCGATGCCAGCAACGGGCAGGACGCCACGCTGGTCCAGGCAGCGGGCCTGCCGGACGCCTGGATCACGTCGATCACCACCGACCCGGCCGACGACGACACCGCCTGGGTGACCTACTCCGGGTTCCGTGGCGGCAGCGACGCCGCCCACGTGTTCGTCACCACCGACGGCGGCGCGACGTTCACCGACATCTCCGGCACCCTGCCCAACGCCCCGGTCAACGACATCATCCTGGTCGACGACCTGCTGGTCGTCGGCACCGACGTCGGCGTCCACGCCCTCGACCGGACCAGCGGCGGGACGGACTGGCAGATGCTCGGCACCAACCTTCCGTCGGTCCCGGTGATCCAGGTCGACGGCGACCACGGCTACGTGACCGCGGCGACCTTCGGCCACGGCATCCAGCGGATCGAGCTGCCCGGCGCTGGGCTCACCGCACCCGCACCGCTGGCGGCGGCGCTGGGGCAGTAGCTCGTTCGGGGCCACCTCAGCTCGTTCGGGGTCACGTCCGGAAGTCAGGCGATGGCCACCCTCGTCGTGCGTGGCAAGCCGGTGACCGCGCGACCCTCGACCACGATCAGGTCCAGCCCCAGCGGCGGGAACGCGCAGCGCCGGTTGCGCTGGATGATCGCATCGACGGTCATCGGCAGGGTCGTGGCGCGCACGGTCGGCAGGCCCGGCCCGTCCAGGACGACCGCCGTCCTCGTCTCGACGGGTTCGACCAGCACCGTGGCAGCCAGCTGGGGTGCGGCGGGCGTGCCGATGGTGGCGATCCCCAGGCGGGCCGCGTCGTCGCCGGTCGTGTAGAGGACGGCGGCGTCCGCAGCGCCCACGGGCGTCCCGGGCAGGGCGGTCAGGTCGGGGGCGGTCCAGACCGGCGTCGCCGGATCCCAGATGGCCCGGGCGATGGCGTCGGCCAGCCGCCCCTCCTCCAGCCACAGTGGCACGGCGCAGGGCAGGCCGGGCTCGGCCAGGGCCGACACGACGGTGCGGAAGAGGACGTGATCGATCGCCGACAGCCGGGGCGTCGTCATGCGCCAACCTCCCCGGCTCGCGAGGGTTCGATCATCGGCCAGCATCCTCGGAGGCGGTCGTTGCCATCCGGCTTCCGGACGGCAAGCACGAGGTGAACATCCGGGTGCCGACGCGGGCCGACGCGGGGCCGACGCGGAGGGGTACCCTGCCGGTTCACCGCGCAGCCACCAAGGGGTCATCGAGCCGTCACCCCGTGCACGTGCAGGGCTTCCGTGCGGTGCCACCCTGACCCGATGCCGATCTCCCGCCGTCACCTCCTCCGCTCGACCGCCGCCGTCGGCGCGGGCGCCATCGTGCTCACCCAGCAGTTCGCCGACCTCGCCGCGCTGGCGCTGGACAACGACGACGACTTCGGGACCTCGCGGGTGTCCCGCCTCTTCCCCGGCCCGATCCTCGTGCACGCGGACCTGCACAACCACTCCCACCTCTCCGACGGCGACGGTGACGCGGCGACCTTCTACCCGCTGATCCGCGACGCCGGTGTCGACGTGGCCGCGCTGACCGACCACGCCACCCTGCAGTGGGGGCCGGCGGGCACCCCGGGCGTCGACGTGTGCCAGGCGTTCGGCCCGCTGGCCGGTGACTGCAAGAGCGTCGCCGGGCTGACCAACGACGACTGGGAGCTGACCGAACGGCTGGCCGCGGAGTTCACCGACGAGGCCAACGGGTTCCTGGGCGTCCGTGGCTTCGAGTGGTCCAGCCCCGTGCTCGGCCACGTCAACGTGTGGTTCACCGACCACTGGATCGACCCCCTGCACACCGCCGGGGTGATCGCGCCCGCTGCCGCCGAGGCCTACATCGACCCCGACCAGCTGACCGGGCCGCTCCCGGGCCCGCTGGCGACCGCGCTGGAGGCCATCGTGCAGACCACCGCGGGGGTCGGCGACGCGGCCAGCATGGCCCCGTTCCAGCAGTGGTTGGCCCAGCCGCAGGACACGCCGCTGATCGGGGGCGGCCAGAACGGCGTCGCCGGCTTCAACCACCCGGGCCGCGAACCCGGCCGGTTCGGTGGCTTCACCCACGAACCCAGCCTGCAGGACACCATCGTCTCGATGGAGATCCTCAACAAGCGGGACGACTACCTGTTCGAGGGCGTCGGCGACGGTCGTCCGAGCCCCATCATCGACTGCCTCCGCGCCGGGTGGACACCCGGGCTGATGGGCGCCAGCGACGAGCACGGCACCGACTGGGGCAGCCCGCTGGGGAAGGGGCGCGGCGGCCTGTGGATCAACGGCGGGGTGGTGAACCGGGCAGCGGTGCAGGAGGCCCTGCTGAGCCGCCGGTTCTACGCCGCCCGCGTCAAGGGCCTGCGGCTGGACACCTCCCTCAACGGCGTCCGCATGGGCGAGGTACTCGGCCATCCCGACACCGGCCCCGTCCGCATCCAGGTCGACCTCGACCGCGGCCCGGCCTCGTGGGGGCGCGAGGTCCGCATCCAGGTGCTGGCCACCCCGGCGGATCCCGACCAGCTCGTCCCCGACCTGCTGCACGTCGAGATCGCGCCGATCCCCCGCCCGGACCAGCCGGTCATCGAGTTCGTCGTCGACGGCGTCGACCCCTCGGTCGTGAAGTGGCTCGTGCTGCGCATCTCCGGCCCCAACGACCTGAACGGCGAGTCGCTCGGCATCGACGAGACCGACGGCGAGGCCGGCACCGCGTTCGCCGGCGGCGACGTGTCGTGGGCCTACTCCAGCCCCGTCCACCTCGATCCCGCGCTGGAGCCCCCTGCCGAGGACGTGGCACCCCTGACCCGCGAGCCGGACCCCGAGCCGACCCCCACCCGGCCGCCGGCCACGGGCGGCGGAGGTGGCGGTCAGCCGCCGGCCCCGCAGCCCACCTCGACCCCGACGCCGACCCCCACGCCGGACCCCGGCGAGCCGGGCGGGGTGCCCGCCACGGTGCGCCGCCGGGGTGGCGAGACGCGGGTCGACACCGCCGCAGAGGTCTCGCGCTTCACCTTCACCGCCGCCAGCGGCGTGCCCGTCCTCGTCGCGGGGGCCGACGCGCTGCCCGATGCGCTGTCCGCGGGTCCTGCCGCCGCCGTGATGGGGCCCGGTCCGCTGCTGCTGGTCACCGACGAGGTCCCCGAGGCGACCGCGGCCGAGCTCCGTCGGCTGGAGCCGAGCCGCATCGTCCTCCTCGGTGGCACCGCCGCCGTGTCGACCGAGGTCGAGGAGGCGCTCGGCGCGTTCGCCGCCGTCGAGCGGATCGGTGGACCCACACGGTTCGCCACCTCCGCCCTCATCAGCGAGGCGGCCTTCGGAGCCGACACGGGCGAGGTGTGGATCGCCAACGGTGAACGCGTCGGCGACACCCTCGCCGGGGGTGCCGCGGCCGCACGTGCCGGGGCCCC
Source organism: Euzebya rosea (assembly GCF_003073135.1). NCBI lineage: Bacteria > Bacillati > Actinomycetota > Nitriliruptoria > Euzebyales > Euzebyaceae > Euzebya > Euzebya rosea. The sequence continues at coordinate 130,375 of NZ_PGDQ01000013.1, read as the reverse complement.
ACTCCTGCTGGTGACCGCCGACGCCGTCCCGGCCGAGGTCGACGCCGAGCTGCGTCGCCTGTCGCCGGACCGCATCGTCCTGCTCGGCGGGACCGGCGCCGTCGGGGCCGACGTGGAGGCCGCCCTCGCCGACATCGCCCCGGTCACCCGGCTGGCCGGGCCCACACGGGTGCACACCGCGGCGGTGGTGGCCGAGCATGCCTTCCCGGACGCCGAGCACGTGATGGTCGTCAGCGGCGAGGCGATCCCCGACGCGCTGTCGGCCACGCCGGCGGCGTTCATGCGGATGGCGCCGGTGCTGCTGGTCGACCTCGACGACATCCCCGAGCCGACCGACGCCCAGCTGCGCCGCCTGGGCCCGCAGCGGATCACCGTCGTCGGTGGCACCGCCGCGGTGTCGGATGCGGTGCTGGACCGCCTCCGCACCTACGACGTGACCTGACGGATCACCCCAGGGCTACAGCGGCATGGCGTACGCGCCGGACTGGCCGTGGACTCGCTTCCACACCCGGTCGTAGCGGTCGTCGTCCGACGCCGGCCGGCGGACCAGGGCAAGCGCACCCTCGGCCTGCTCGGCGGTTGCCCCCTCGCGACCGTTGAGCTGGACCGCCAGGCCGGACAGGTCCCGCACCAGGAAGGAGAAGATCTGGTCGACGAGGTCCGGTGACACGTCGGTCGCGCGGGCCTGCTCGAGCACCAGGTGGGCGTAGGGCACCAGGCTGAACAGCGAACCCAGGGTCATCATCAGGTCGAGGTCCTCGAACTGCTCCGTCGACGCCGGGGCGGCCATCAGCAGCTGGCGGAACGCCTCGACCTGCTCGGTGAACACCGCGACGTTGGGCAGGTCCCATGACGCCAGCTCGTCGGCGAAGGAGTGGAAGGTGATCCGCGACAACCCGCGGGCAGGACCCTGGTCGAACAGGAAGGCGTCGTCGCGGGGGGTGGTGTCGCGGACGACGGCCGGCTGGGGCTGGGGGTTGAACAGGTAGGCCGGCAGGAACTTCAGGGCGAGCGCGATGTTGACGTGCACGGTGCCCTCGAGCTTGGGCAGCGCCCGGATGTCCCGTGCGGCCATCTCGAAGTACGTCTCGTTCTCGAACCCCTTCGCGGCGATGACGTCCCACAGGTCGTTGATGACCTTCTCCCCCTCCAGGGAGACCTGCATCTTCACCAGCGGGTTGTAGAGCAGGTAGCGCCGGTCCTCCGCCGAGGCCGCGCGCATGTAGTCCTCGGCCCGGTGGGCGAACAGCCGCATCGCCGCGAGGCGGGCGTAGGCGTCGGTCATCAGCCGCTTGACGTGGGGGAAGTCGGTGACCATCTTCCCGTACAGCTCGCGGTTGGCGGCGTGGGTGATCGCCTCGTAGAAGGCGTGGGTGGCGATCCCGATCGATGCCCAGCCCAGGTTGAACTTGCCGACGTTGACGGTGTTGAGGGCGGCGTTCCAGGCGTCGTCGCCCGTGTGCAGGATGTCCTCGTCGGCCACAGGGTGGTCGGTCAGCCGGTAGTTGGCGACGTAGCTCTGGCTGTTGATGACGTTGCGGATGCACTCGTAGCTGTCCGCCGCGCTGTCGGCGGCGAAGAACACGTAGGTGTCGTCGTCGGTGCGCTTGCCGAACGTCGAGACCATCCGGGCGACGTTGGCGTTGCCGATGTAGTACTTCTCGCCGTCGGCGCGCAGGGTCCCGTCGTCGTCGGCGGTCAGCAGCATGTCGGTGGAGTAGATGTCGGCGCCGTGGGCCTTCTCCGACAGGCCGAACGCGAAGACCTCACCGTTGCGGAGGTGCTCGGCGGCGCGGTGCTTGGCGGCCTCGTTGTCGCTCATCCAGATCGGGCCGAGGCCCAGGATCGAGACCTGCCACGTGTACCAGTACGCCAGGCCGTAGAAGCCGAGCACCTCGTTGACCGCGTCGATGCGGGTGGTGTCCCAGCGGGCGTCGGGGTCGTCGCTGTACGCCGAGGGCGTCAGGAACTTCGCGAACAGGCCGAGCTCGGCCTGCGCGGCGATGAAGTCGGTGTAGAAGACCCGTTCGTGGTCGTCGTGCTTCAGCGCCGTCTTGCCCTTGGCCTCGAACCAGTCGACCAGCCCTCGCACGACCGCACGCGACGGCTCGTCGAGGTGGTCGAAGGTGGTCTGCTGGGGATGGAAGATGTCGGCCACGCGGAATGCTCCCTGTCGATGAACGGCCGTCATCCTAGGCGGACCGGTCGGTGGGGCGACAACCGACGGACCGTGCCTCGCGCGTGGCCGAACGTGTAGGGACTGGCATGGTGGGCATGGTCAGCCACCGGGCAGCCCGCGTGCCCCCCTTTCTCCATGTCCGTCTTTTTCGCGTGGGCGCCCACCCAAGGAGGAACCTGTCATCCAACGCTTCACCCCCCGCATGTTCATCGCCCTTCTCGCGGTCCTCGCGATCCTGGGCGCCGCCTGCTCCGACTCCGGCAGCGACGGCGGCGACGAGTCCACCAGCGGCGAAGGAGGTGAGAGCAGCGGAGAGGGTGCCCTGGCCGAGTTCGACCTCGAGGGCCAGGCCGTGACCGTCGGATCCAAGGACTTCACCGAGCAGCTCGTGCTCGGGGAGATCTACGTCCAGGCGCTCGAGGCCGCAGGCGCCAGCGTGACCAACCAGGTCAACCTCGGTGGGACCGCGGTGGCCCGTGAGGCCCTGCTGGCCGGCGAGATCGACCTGTACCCGGAGTACAACGGCACCGGCTGGACGGTGCACCTCGGCAACGAGGACCCCTCCTTCGACTCCGAGGAGCTGACCACGAACGTCCGCGAGGCGGACCTCGAGGAGAACGGCATCCGCTGGGTGTCCCAGGCCCCGTTCAACAACACCTACGGCTTCGCGGCCGGTCCGGCCTTCGTCGAGGAGAACGGCGAGCTCGACCTGCAGGGCATGGCCGATTACCTGGCGGAGAACCCCAGCGCCACGGTCTGCATGGAGTCGGAGTTCCCGTCCCGTCCCGACGGCCTGGTCCTGTTCGAGAACGAGACCGGCTTCTCCATCCCCCAGGACCAGATCGTGATCCTGGACACCGGCATCATCTACAACGACACCGCCACCGGTGAGTGCACCTTCGGTGAGATCTTCACCACCGACGGCCGCATCCCGGCGCTGGAGCTCGACGTCATCGACGCCGAGGGTGTCTTCATCCTCTACAACGTCTCCGCCAACCTGCGTGACGAGGTCTACACCGAGCACCCGGAGGCCTACGAGGAGATCTTCGCGATGATCCACGAGCCGCTGACCAAGGAGCGCATGGCCGAGCTGAACAGCTTCGTGTCCGTCGAGGGCGAGGAGCCCGCCGACGTCGCCCGTCAGTACCTCGAGGCAGAGGGCCTGGTCTAGGCCCTCCGCCAGACGCGACGAAGGGGTGCGACCGGTTCGGTCGCACCCCTTCTGCGTGTCTCGATGGGGCTGCTCAGCCCAGGCCGCGGGGGGTCAGGACCTTCTCCACCAGCGCGGCGATCCAGTCGACGCTCAGCGCCACCAGGGCGGTCATGGCCGCACCCACGATGATGATGACGTCGCGCTGCAGCTTCAGGCCGGTGTTGATGGTCTCGCCGAGCCCGCCACCGCCGATCAGGAAGGCCAGCGCCGCGGTCCCGACGTTGATGACCAGCGCGGTACGGATGCCGGCAAGGATCACCGGGACGGCCAGCGGCAGCTCGATCTTCCGCAGGACCTGCCGCTTGGTCATGCCCATCCCGCGGGCGGCCTCGATGGTGGAGGTGTCGACCTGCTGCAGCCCGACCATGGTGTTGCGCAGCACCGGCAGGATCGAGTAGACGACCAGGGCGATGATGGCGGAGGAGAACGTCGTGCCGAACGTGATGGCCAGCAGGACCAGCAGGCCGTAGGCAGGGATGGCCTGTCCGCTGGACGCGATGCCCTGGATCAGTCCGGAGATCCGCCTGGCCGAGGGCCGTGTGACGAAGACCCCGAGCGGGATGGCGATGGCGATCACGAAGAACGTGGAGATACCCGCGAGCAGGAGGTGCTCGACCAGCTGGCCGCGGATCAGCTCGGCGCGCAGGGCGTCGGCCTCGATGGACCCGAGCTCCTGGGTGGTCACCCACGTGTAGAGCAGCAGCGACAGGGCCGCGATGGCAACGGGCGCCCCGAGGAGGGACACCCACGGGTTGCTGCGCACCCACTGGTAGGCGCGGAGCAGGGGGCCCTCGCCCGTGGTCCGGTAGCTGGCGTCGGCGGTGGTGGCGGTCACGATGTGGCGGCCTCCTCGTAGTGGCGGGCGGCGGCGGCCTGCATGCGGGTGATGACGTCGGTCAGGGTGTTGATGCTGATCGACCCCAGGTAGGTCCCGTCACGATCGATGACGGTGGCCATCGACGCGGTGGAGTGCAGCATCTGCTCGAGGGCGTCGCGCAGGGTGGCGTTGGGTTCCACGGTGGCGGTCACCCGGGGCCCGACCTCGTGCAGGGGGCGGTCGGTGCGCTGCAGGTGGTGCTCACCGATCCAGCGATGCGGACGGTTCTTCTCGTCCAGCAGCAGGACCCAGCCGTCGTCGGACTGCCGCAGCTTGCGCTGCACCTCGTCCCTGCTCTCACCGGGGAGGATCGTCAGGACCGGCGCGAGGTCGAGGTCACGAACCCGCTCGAGGTCCAGCCCCTTCAGGGTGGCACCGCTGCCGATGAAGTCCTCGACGAAGTCGTCGATCGGGTGGGCGAGGATGCGCTCGGGGGTGTCGAACTGCGCGATCTGCGACCGCTCCTTCAGCACCACGATCCGGTCACCCATCTTGATGGCCTCGTCGATGTCGTGGGTCACGAAGACGATGGTCTTCTTCAGGTCGGCCTGCACGCGCAGGAACTCGTTCTGCAGCCGGTCGCGGGTGATCGGGTCGATCGCCCCGAACGGCTCGTCCATCAGCATGACGGGCGGGTCGGCAGCGAGCGCACGGGCCACGCCGACGCGCTGCGCCTGGCCGCCCGACAGCTCCTTGGGGTACCGGTCGCGGTAGAGCGAGGGGTCCATGCCCACCAGGTCCAGCAGCTCGTCGACCCGCGAGGAGATGCGGGTGTCGTCCCAGCCGAGCATGCGCGGCACCGTCGCGATGTTGTCGGTGATCGTCATGTGGGGGAACAGGCCGATCTGCTGGATGACGTAGCCGATGCGGCGACGCAGCCGGTCGGCGTCGACGTCGGTGACGTCCTCGCCGTCGAAGACGATGCGTCCCGACGACGGCTCGATCATCCGGTTGATCAGGCGCAGGGTCGTGGACTTCCCGCAGCCGGACGGGCCGACGAGGACGAGGATCTCGCCCTCGGGGATGTCCAGCGTCAGGTCCTCCACCGCAGGCACGGCGGTACCGGGGTAGACCTTGGACACCTTGTCGAGGTGGATCATGGTCCGGGGTGCCGCGTCGGATGTGAGGCCCGACGTCGGCTCGGTGGTGGGGATGGCGGTCACTGGAGTCCCTTCGAGGTGGTGACCTTGGTCAGCAGCGCGAAGAGGCGCTCGAAGACCAGGGCGAGGAGGATGATGAAGACGGTGCCGGTCCAGATGCGCTCCACCGACGTGGGCAGCGGGAAGCGGGCGAGGCCGTCCTTGATGAAGTCGCCCAGCCCCCCGCCGGCGACGAGGGTGGCGATGGCGGCGATCGAGATCGTCAGCACCGTGGCCACGCGGATGCCGGTCAGGATGACCGGCCACGCCAGGGGCAGCTGCACCTTTCGGATGCGCTGCATGTTGGACAGCCCCATGCCCTTGGCGGCCTCCACGATCGCCGGGTCGACCTGGTCGAGGCCCGTGATGGTGTTCCGCAGGATCGGCAGGATCGAGTAGATCGTCAGCGCGAGGTACGGCGGCATGAAGCCGATGCCGACCAGCGGGATGAACACCGCGAACAGGGCCAGGGACGGGATCGTCAGGGCGATGCTCGACAGGGTCAGCGCGACCTGCTTCCCGACCGGGCTGCGATGCACGGCCACCCCGAGCGGGATGGCGATCGCCGCGCCGGTCAGCATCGCGGTGACCGTCAGGACCGTGTGCTCGATCGTCAGCTGGAGGATGTCGTCGGGCCGGCTGGCCACGAACTCCACCCAGCTGACCACGCCGTCGAAGGCGGTGACCAGCCTCCAGGCGAGCAGCAGCAGCAGAACGCCGCCGAGAGCGGCGGCGATGGTGAGCACTTTCCGCTCCCCTTCGGGAACAAGAGCGTCGTTGTCGCGTTGTCGAACCATGGGGCGACCCTATCCGGCGTCCGCCGACCCTCGGCACGACGCAAGGCCCCCATGCCCATGTTCACGCCATGCCAAACCCCATCAGGAGCTCCCCATGACGCTGTCGTTGTCCGACGGACCCCTCGGCACCAACCCGCCCGAGACCACCAACTACACCATCGAGGGGCCGGCCCACCGGATCCTGTTCAGCGGATTCCCCCGGCGCGTGCGTGGCGTGGTGAACGGCGAGGTCGTCATCGACACGACGCGCGGCATGCTGCTGCACGAGTCCAACATCCTGCCGGCCCTGTACGTGCCGGTCGAGGACGTGCGCATGGACCTGCTGCAGCCGACCGAGCTGTCGACCCACTGCCCGTTCAAGGGCGACGCCAGCTACTGGTCGGTCGTCGTCGGCGATCGAACGCTGGAGAACGCCGTCTGGGGCTACCCCGAGCCCAACGCCGACGCCCCGTGGTTGGCGGGCTACGTCGCCCCGTACTTCGACCGGTTCGACGCCTGGTTCGACGAGGACGAGCAGGTGGAGGGGCACCTGCGCGACCCGTACCACCGGGTCGACGTCCGCCGCAGCAGTCGCACCGTCGTCGTCCGCGTCGGCGACGTGGAGGTCGCTCGGTCGGGCCGCCCGATGGTGCTCAGCGAGACCGGCCTGCCGAACCGCTTCTACCTGCCCGAGGCCGACATCCGCACCGACCTCCTCGTCGGGTCGACCACCCGCACGCACTGCGCCTACAAGGGCGACGCCGCGTACTGGTCGATGGCCGACGGCTCGGCGGACGACGTGGCCTGGGGGTACCCCGACCCGCTGGACGACGCCGCCCGCATCGCCGACCACCGCTGCTTCTTCGGTGACGCGGTGACCACGGAGGTCGACGGCGTCGTCATCGACGCCTAGGGGTGCTCGGCCGGCCCGTCCGGGATCACCGCGCGATTGTGCACTTCGGCCGACGTGGGCGCCGAGGTGCACCAGCACCCGGCCGAGTTGTGCAGCTTCGCCGCCGGGGCGGCGGAGCTGCACATCGGCCGTGGGGTGGGCCAGCGCCTGTGCGTCGGTGGTGGTCTCCGGGTGGCTCGTCGTCGGTCCCCGTCGGGGCCGGTCAGCCGTCGCCCTCCAGCGGGGTCAACGGACGCGGTGCGTCCTCGCCGATCACCCACGCCCGTGACACCGGTTCCCCGGCGGGCAGCTCGCGGATGGTGACGCCCTCGACCACGCAGCCGTCGGCGTCGACGGAACCGCCGAGCTGCAGGACGGCCTCCATCGTGTCGTCCAGCAGGTCGCCCGGGACGTCGAGTCGTCCGACGGCGTCCGCCCCGAACCGGGTGCGGGCGTCGGTGATCAGCTGGCTGACGATGGTGATGGCCGTGGGCTCCATGTCGGGCAGGGTAACGGGATGCCTCCGGTGTGTCCCCGACAGGGATGTCCCCGATGGTGTCCCGCCGGGGCGAGGAGGAGGGTTGGCTGCATGATCGTTCCCTTCCTCACCGTGACCGCCATCGGCCTGTGGACCGCGTTCTCCCGTCGGGGAGGTCGCGTGTCGGCGGGCCCCATCGCCGGCGCCGGCCTGGTCGGCGCCTGGCTCGGGTTCCTCGTCGGCGCCGTCGCCGGCGGCGTGGTCGACCTCGTCCTCTTCGGTGGCTTCTGGCCGGTCCTCGTCGGCCACGTCGGCGCGGTCGCCGTCTCCCGCCTGGCCGTGGACAACCGGTCGCGAGCCGCGCTGCCGGGCTGACCCGCCCGTCCCCTGGCCCTCGAGCCGTGTCCAGGGCCGGCCGATCGGGGACACTCGGCCGTCGTGGACGACGACGCGACACCCGGGACCCTCGTCGGGGTCGACCTCGGCCTGCGCACCGGTGTCGCCGTCTACGCCCCCGATGCAGCCGGCGTCGTGCGCCTGCGTCGGTACTCCTCCACGCACCTGGGATCCCGCGCGACGCTCAGGCGGGCTGCACCACGCATGCTGCGCGACGTCGCGCCGGTCGACGAGGTCGTGGTCGAGGGCGACCGTGCCATGGGCGAGATCTGGGCGAGGGCCGCCGGGCGGCTGGGGGCAACCACCGCCAACGTGACCCCCGAACGATGGCGTGCGGTGCTCCTCTGGCCTCGCGACCGGACGCCGTCGGCCACGGCCAAGGCGGCCGCGAAGGACCGCGCCGTGCAGGTCATCGAGTGGTCACGGGCCACAGGAGGGCCGGACGTGCCACCTGCCCCGAAGGGGCCCCTCCGCAGCGACACCGCCGACGCGATCATGGTCGGCCTGTGGGGGGTGCTGGACCGCGGGTGGGTGCGGCCGGCCGACCTGCCGTTCCCCGTCCCCCGCACCTGAGTCGGACACGGGCAGGGGCTCGGATACGCCGGCGATCCGGGCACGAGCCCCCCCATCTGGGCGAGGATCGAGGACATGGACCACATCCAGCAGCTGCTCGACCGCCGGCGAGGTGCCGCCGACGCCGTCCTGGACCACCTGCGACCCGATGTCGATGTCGTCGTGCCGATCGCCAACGGCGAGCCGGTGACGGTGCTCGACGCGATCGAACTGGCCGGACGGGCCGGACGACTGCGGGACGTGCGGCTGCACCAGATGCACGCGCTCCACGACCGCGACTACCTGCACGGACGCATCGATGGCCTGCGCCACATCTCCTACTTCCTGTCCCACGTCACCCGTCCGGCCTTCCACGCGGGCACGATCGACCTGATCCCCAACCACTTCAGCGAGGTCCCGGTGCTGCTGGACACCGCACGGGACGTCGAGCTGGTCGTTGCGTCGGCCGCGCCACCCGACGAGCACGGCTTCTTCTCCCTGGGCACGACGGGCGGCTACACCTCGGCGCTGATCGGCAAGGTGCCGTTCTTCATCGAGGCCAACGCCCGCATGCCGGCCACCCGGGGCCGCAACCGCGTGCACATCAACGACGTCGTCGGCTGGTGCGACGCCGACTACCCGCTGGTCGAGGTCCCGCCGCCCGTGCCCGACGCGACCGCCAACCGGATCGCCGACCACGTCGCCGAGCGCGTGCCCAACGGGGCGACGATCCAGGCCGGGATCGGCGCGGTCCCGGAGGCCCTGCTGGCGAAGCTGGCCGGCCATCGCGACCTGTCGATCCACACCGAGCTGTTCGCCGACGGGCTGATGGGGTTGGCCACCTCTGGAGCCGTGCGCCTCGATCGGCCGGCCATCACGACGTTCGCCCTCGGCACCCAGGCCCTCTACGACTACATCGAGGACAACCCGACGGTGCAGTTCCACCGGGTCGACGTGGTGAACAGCCGCGAGGAGATCGCCCAGCACCCCAGCTTCGTGTCGATCAACGCGACCGTCGAGGTCGACCTGTACGGCCAGTGCGCGTCGGAGACCATCAACGGCAGGTACTGGTCGTCCTCGGGAGGGCAGGCCGACTTCGCGAGGGGGGCGTTGCACTCGCCCGGGGGCAAGGGGTTCATCGTGCTTCCCTCCACGGCCCGGGGCGGCAACGTCTCGCGCATCGTCGGCCGGCTGACGACCGGTTCGGTGGTCACCACCCTCAAGAACACCGTGGACCACGTCGTGACCGAGCACGGGGTCGCCGAGCTGCGTGGCCGATCGCTGCGCGAGCGAGCCGCCCAGCTGATCGGGATCGCCGATCCTGCCCATCGCGAGGAGCTCCTCCGAGCCGCGAGGGAGATGGACCTGGCCTGACGCCCCACGAGCGCGACGGTCCCCGGTGGGGGTCAGCCGGCCCGGAGGTCAGCCATGCCCATGCGGAGCGGCGCCGTGCAGGCCCGCAGCGCAGCACGCACGTCGGCGAGGTGGCCGGCGTCGGCGGGGGCCAGCTCGAGCGCCTGCGCCCGGGCCGAGAGCCCGTGCAGCCCGACGAGGGCGGCCGCGGACTTGAGCGTGTGCGCCGTCCGTCCCACCCCGTCGTGGTCCCCTGCGGTGGCGGCGGCGGCCAGCGCGTCCAGTCGACCCGCCAGTCCGTCGAGGAACGTGGTCACGATCATCGACACCACGTCCGGCCCACCGACCTGCTCCTGGAGGACCCCGAGCGTCTCGGCGACCAGGCCGGCGTCGTCGTACGCCACCGGCGACTCAGCCACGGGACACCGCCGCCTCGCCGACCGGTGCCGGGCGCCCCAGGTGGTACCCCTGCCCGTAGTCCACGCCCAGGGCCCGGGCAGCCTGCATCTCATCGGCGTCCTCGATGCCCTCCGCGACGATCCGGGCCCCCGTCCGGCCAGCGAAGTGCACGAGCCCCGCCACCATCGCCTCCTGTCCCGGATCGGTGTGCAACCCCGCGACCAGGGACCGGTCGAGCTTGATCAAGTCCGGACGCAGCGAGAGGATGTGCTGGAGGGAGGAGTAGCCGGCCCCGGCGTCGTCCACGGCGAGGCGAACCCGCGGACCCAGCCCTCGGACGGCGGTGACGAGGCGGTCGTAGTCCTCGACCCGGTCGTGCTCGGTGATCTCCACGACGACGTCGCGGTCCGTCGGCAGCAGCCCGGTCAGGTGCCCTCCGACGACGACATCGGGCGAGGCGTTGATCGCCACGTAGCAGTGGTCGGGCAGTCCCGCGGCGGCATCGAGCATCGAGGTGACGGTCGCACGGTGGAGCAGCGCAGACAGCCCGACCCTGGCCGCGTCGGCGAAGACCAGGTCAGGGCGTCCGTCGGGGAATCTGGTCAGCCCCTCGTACCCGACGACCTCGCCCGACCCGAGGTCCACGATCGGCTGGAACACGGGCTTGTGTGCGCTCGACTCGATGATCCGGCTGATCCGGTCATGGGTGACGGCAAGGGCGCTCGGGCCCAGCACGTGCTCGGCCAGCACCGGCGCGATGACCGTGGCCGCATCGATGCACGATGCCAGCAGCCGGTCCGCGGACACACCGGAACTCCTGTCGCGCTCCACGAGCAGCAGCCCACCCGTGCGGTCCCCGATGCCGAGCGGGGCGCAGGCCAGGGACCGGTCGTCGTGGGCGAACACGAAGGCCCCCTGCTGGCGGTGGTGGGCCAGCACGGCGGCGGTGACGGCGCCGTCGTCGCGTCCGGCGCCGGTGGCGGCGTCGGTCCCGGCGGCGGTCAGCGGGACGACGATGGCTCGTCGCGCCCCGGGCAGGTCGGCGACGAGCGCCTCGATGACGTCGCGAACCCGTTCGGGCCCGGCGTCCACGGCCGCCGCGGCGACGGCCTCGCCGAGGGCCGCACGGCGGGTGAGGTCGTCCTGCAGCACGGTGTTCCACGAGGTGGTCGTGCGCAGGTGGGCATCAATGCGTGCTCGTAGCTCGCGGGGATGGACGGGCTTGCCGACGTAGTCGTTGGCCCCGGCACCGAGCCCCGCCACGCGGGCGTCGACGTCGTCGTGTCCCGTCAGCAGGATCACCGGCACCGTGGCCAGCTGCCGTCGGCCGCGAGCCCACCGCAGGACGTCGAGGCCGCTGCCCGTACCGAGGTCGACGTCGAGGACCATCAGGGCGACCTCGGCGTCGTCGGCGGTGTCGAGGTGTGCGATGACCGACTCGGCGTCGGGGAAGTCCAGGACGTCCAGGCCGGTGAGTCCGGCCATCGCGGCGTAGGTGAGGCGTTGGGTCGGGTCGTCCTCGACGACCAGGACGCACCCGGTGCGGGCGCGGTCGGGGGAAGGTGCCGTGATCATGGTCCAAGGTGTACGCGGGGGGCCTCAAGCCCATGCGGACGGATCCTCAAGATCACCTCACGACTGGGTGGCTCCCACCGCACGCAGGGTCGTGGCCAGGTCGCCGAGGCGGACCGGCTTGGCCACGTAGTCGTCCATGTCCGCGGCGAGGAGTCGTTCGCGGTCGCCGGGCATGGCGTTGGCCGTCATCGCCACGATCGTGGGCTGCCGGGCCGCCGGCAGCTCCTGCCGGATGTGCCGTGCTGCGGTCGGCCCGTCCATGACCGGCATGTGCACGTCCATGAGCACCACGTCGTAGTCGCAACGGTGGACCGCCTCGAGGGCGGCCTGTCCGTTGTCGGCCACGTCGGCGGTCAACCCGAGCCGGTCCAGCATGTGGAACGCCACCATCTGGTTGACCGGATCGTCCTCGACCAGCAGCACCCTGAGGTCGGCTGACGGCGGGGCGTCCACCTCGGCGGTCGACGCCAGTCCCGGCGACGCGTCCCGGCCGACGGGGAGGTCCAGCTGGATCACGACCTCGGTCCCCGTCCCCGGGGTGCTTTCGACGTCGATCCGACCGCCCATGAGCGCCACCAGGTCGTTGCTGATGGCCAGCCCGAGGCCGGTGCCGCCGTACCTCCTCGTCGTCGAGGCATCGGCCTGGCTGAAGGGCAGGAAGAGCCGATCGACCTGGTCCGCGGGGATGCCGATCCCGGTGTCGACCACCCGGATCCGCACGGGGACGGTGGCCTCGTCCGGGGCGTGGTCGACGATGTCGACGTGCACGGCGACGTGTCCCTCGTCGGTGAACTTCACCGCGTTGCCGACGATGTTGACCAGCACCTGGCGAAGCCGGGTCGGGTCGCCCTCCAGGGTCGTCGGGACGTCGTCGGCCACCGTGCTGGTCACCCGGATGTCCTTGGCTGTGGCGTTCGCACGGGCCAGCTCGACGGTCTGCTCGACGAGCTCCTGCGGACTGAACGGCCGGCGTTCGAGCTCGACCGCATCGAACCCCAGGGCCGACCAGCTGAGGATGTCGTTGATGACGTCGAGCAGCAGCCGGCCCGACGACGCGGCGGTCGTGACGTACTCGCGTTGCTGGTCGTCGAGCGGGGTGCCCTGCAGCAGCGAGGTCAGGCCGATGACGGCGTTCAGCGGCGTGCGGATCTCGTGGCTCATCGTCGCGAGGAAGCTGGACTTGGCCGTGGCGACCTCCTCCGCGACCTCCTTCGCCCGTTCCAGGCGGCGCTGTGCCTCGCGGTCGGCGGTGATGTCGGACTCCACGGCGATGAAGTTGACGAGCGTCCCGTGGTCATCGGTGACCGGCTGGACCTCGATGCGGACCCAGTAGGGCACCCCGTCGGCGGAGTAGTTGACGACCTCGCAGGTGAACGCCTCTCCCGCGGACACGTGACGGGCCATGCGGGCCACCGTGTCCGGGTCGGTCTCGGGGCCCTGCAGCACGTCCCCCGGACGTCGGCCGACGATGGCCTCTGCGGGATAGCCGGTCGACTCGACGAACGCGTCGTTGACCCAGGTGGTGACGCCGTCGGCGTCGGTGATGACCACCATGGCGTTGGTGTGGCTGGCCACGGCGGACAGGATGCGCATCTCGTCGTTGAGCTCCGACATCAGCTGGGCCGTCCGAGCCCGTTGCCGGTCGAAGCGGACGAAGCCGAGGCCAGCGAGGCCAGCACCGGCCAGCAACAGCACCACGCTGACGCCACCACCGACGAGGACCCCTCGGGTCCTGCCCAGCACCTCCGACGTCGCGGTGTTGGCCTCCACGGCGTTGAAGCGACGGTTGATCTCCGCTTCGCTGACCAGCCGGTTGAAGCCCAGCTCGATCTCGTCGATCAGCGCCCTGAGCTCGGCCCGTGCGGTGGGGCTCCCGTCGACTGCCCCGTCGAGCAGGGGTTCGGCCCGGGAGGTCCAGATGAGGCCGAGCGTGCCGGACTGGGCCAGCAGCTCCGGGCTGCCGAGGGTGTTGATCTGATAGGACAGCCCCGCCTCCCTGATCCGTTGGGTCACCAGGTCTGCGTGGAACCGGACCAGCTCTCGGTCCGGGTTCCCCGAGGCGATCAGCGCGTCCAGGCGGAGCAGCTCGCGCTGGGTCTGGCTCAGTACGCGGACGTTGCCGTTGACGATGGGGTCAACCGCGCCGAGCTGCCCCGACAGCGCGCTGTTCTGCTCCAGCAACGCCACACCGACGAAGCCGATGCTGATCAGCAGGCCGGCGACGACCGCGGCGAACGCTCGTCCGTAGAGCCGGGGCGCGCGCTCGGGGCTGGATCTCGGGCCGTGCATGGTCAGCGGACGTCGATGGAGGCCAGCTGCCAGATCCACCGGGGGTCGTGGATGGTGGGGCTGAGGTCGTGGCTGTCGTAGGGGTACACGAGACGGGTCGGGCCGTAGTTGGACACGGGCATGCGGTCCTCGTCGGACATCGTGGCGACCATCACCGGCGACGCCTCTGCGTCGGCGACGGGGACGTCGACCACGTAGTCGTTGAGGGCGGTCATCTCCAGGACCTCGGCATCCTCCGCGATCCCGGCCGCGGCGAGCAGGTCGCTGAGCAGGACCCCGGTGAACATCACACGGCGTCCCTCCGCTTGGTCGTCGTCGACCTCGTAGCTCACCAGTCCGAGCGACTCGAGCGTGTCCATGTCGAGGGCCAGGACGCCGTCGACGTTGGTGGTCGTGATGGCGCCGGTGATGGTCAGCACGACATCGCCGGTCGGTGCGGGGATCGCCTCCCCGGGTCCGATGGCGGCCTCGGTGATCCGCTCGTAGCCCCGGTCCGCCACGGGGTCGGGGTCGGTTGCGGTCGTGCACGCCGTCGCCAGGATGCACAGGGCGATCGTGATGGCGGCCAGCGCCGTGGGTCGTGTGGTCGTCATGTCGTCCTCCTCGATGGGGTCGGGAGCCCGGTGCTCCCCCGTCGAGGAGGACGGTAGGCAGGGGTCCTCACGGCCCCGTCCCCGTTTCCTCAAGACAACCTCAAGATCACTGCGGGTCCCTGCACTTGCCCGGGGCCTGGGCGCCGGGCGGCAGGTTCTTGCACGGATCGGGCGCCGGCTCGAGGGTCGGCTCGGGCGCTGGCGTCGGGGTCGGCTCCGGCGTCGGGGTCGGCTCCGGCGTCGGCTCCGGCGTCGGTTCCGGCGTGGGCTCCGGCGTCGGCTCCGGCGTGGGCTCCGGCGTCGGCTCCGGGGTCGGGTCCGGCGTCGGCCCGGGCAGGGGGACGTCAGTCGGCAGGGGGTCCGGCTCACAGGTGTCCAGCAACGAGGCCGCGTTGGTGAAGTCGGAGGTCCATCCCTCGCTGACGGCACGCACGACCCAGGTGATCGAGGTGCCGAGCAGGGTGTCCACGAGCACGTCGTCGTGCGACGCAGCGTCGGGGCCCACCGTGGCGACCAGCACCGCGCTGCCGTCGAGGGGGCGACGCCACACCTCCTGGCCGACGAGGCCCATGCCGGATGACGGCGTCCACGTCAGCCGGACGGCGGTGGGGGCGTCGACCTCGCAGAGCAGCTGGGCACGCAGGTCCGACGGCGGGCTGACCGATGTCGTGCCCACGGTCGTCCCTCCGTCGGTCCGATCGGTGAAGGCGGCGCTGCCGGGCCGCAGTCCGCCGGCGACACCGACGATGCCCACCGACAGCACCGCGAGGACGGCGAGGCCGGGTCCCACGGCCGGGCGTCGTCGCGTCGACGGCGCCGCCGCCACGGGCTCGGCCGGGGCCTCCTCCCCGGCAGGCGCCCAGATCCTGCGCATGCCGACGAGCACGAGGAGCCCCACGATCGCGCCCAGGACGAGCAGCCGGACCTGCCGATGCTGCAGCCAGAGGACGGCGTGGCCGATCGTCGGGATGCGTCCCGTCGCCTGCCACAGCTCGGGGCCGTCCAGGCGAGCAGTCCACGGGTCGGGGTGCTCGTTGGCGTCACCCTTCGTGCGCACCACCGGCCGTTCGCCGACGTCGAGGACCTCGACCACGCGGTGCAGGGTCAGCGCGGCCTCGGGCGTGGGCGGGTGGAAGGCGATGACGTCGCCGACCCGGAGGTCGGCCGCGTCGAGGGGGGTCAGGACGCTGACGTCCCCTGCCTCGACGTATCCCGACATGCTGCCCGACAGCACGGGCACGAAGCGATGTGTGCCGAGCATCTGCAGCACGACGACGCCGGCGAGGACGACGACGCTGGCGAGCAGCATCAGCTGGGTCGGGCGAACACGGATTCGGGTGGCTCGGGACACGTGGGACCTCCGGATTGGCCGGGTCGGGGAAGGGGTGCACGCGGGGCCGGACGTCCGTGTCCGGCCCCGCGCTCCTGGCTACCGGCGCTCGGCGGTCCGCTGGACGGCGTCGAACACGTAGTCCACGGTCGTGGTCTGGCCCTGGAACTCGTTGCCGGCCGTCTCCGGCAGGACCAGCTCGATGGCCAGGTGTGCGGTCTCCCCCGCGGTGATGGCGGCGGTGGCCGAGAGGTCCATGTCGGTGCCGATGACGGGGCGCGGGCTGACGAGCGTGCTGGTGGCACCAGCGCAGGAGTACGCGAAGCCGTTCTCGACGCTGCGTTCCGTCCACGGGATCGAGCAGCCACGGACGGTCATCTGCAGGCCGTCGGCGGTGTCGGTGTCCAGCAGGGAGGAGCGAGAGGCCGACGTGGTCAGCGTCAGCTGCGAGAGGTCCAGCGTGCCGCTGTTGATGACGTCGACTGCACGTTCGACGATGTCCCCGGGCGCGATGTTGGCGGCGTCCATGGACAGGCGGTTGGCGGCGGTGCCGTCCGCGCCGAGGTCCAGCACGACGGTGCCGGAGGCGACCGACGTGGTGCCGGCGGTCGAGGCGGTGAACATGGCCGACGCGCCGGCGCCGAACAGCATCAGTGCGAGGACCAGCAGGAGGCCGCTCAGCAGGATGCGCTCACGACGCTGGCGGACGGCGGCGGGGTGCGCGGCGGACGGGCTGACGGTGGACGAGCGGGCGGTGGACGAGGGAGCGGTGGACGAGGGGGTCATGGGGTGTCTCCTTGGGGTCTGTGGTGTGTGACATCACGCACTGTGCGGTCGGCTCCTCACGGGTCACCGCCCGTCACCTCTCGACCACCTCAAGCTCCTCCGTGGATCGCCTCCAGCCATGTCGCGGTGATCACCCGGCCGTCGCCGTCCGGCCACTCGCCGTCCTCCCTCGTGTCATCCGCGTCCCCCACGGTCCCGCGGCATGTCCCTTCGCGCCCTCGCCTTCCTGCTCGCCCTGCTCGCGTCGTCCGTTCCGACGGCAGCCCTCGCCCAGGACGGCGAGCCGGTCGGCGCCGTCAGCGTCCTCGCCCACCGTGGCGCCAGCGCCTACGCCCCCGAGCACACCTTCTTCGCCTACGACCTGGCGGTCGAGCAGGACACCGACTTCCTCGAGTGCGACCTGCAGATGACCAGCGACGGGGTCCTGGTCTGCGTGCACGACTCGACGGTGGACCGGACCTCCGACGGCTCGGGCGACGTCGAGCAGCTGACGCTGGCCGAGCTCCGCCAGCTCGACTGGGGCAGCTGGTTCGAGGCGAGCGACCCGGCCGTCGGCGCACGGTTCGCCGGCGCGCAGGTCGTCCCCTTCGAGGAGCAGCTGGACTGCTACGCCGCGGTCAACCCTCGGCTGCGCTTCCACATCGAGACCAAGTCGCCCGACTCGTTGGGCGGGGCGATGGAGGAGGAGCTGGTCCGCGTCCTCGACGCCCGGGGGTTGGTCCCCGCCGAGGCCCCCTCCCCGCAGGCCGACCTCGCGATCGTGCAGTCCTTCAGCCGTCGGAGCCTGGAGATCGTGAAGGACCTGGAGCCCCGCCTGGCCACCGCGCTGCTGTTCGCGGCGCCGGACCAGGCCAACGTGACGCTGCTCGAGGCCCTGACCGGCCAGATGCCCGCCGTCGCCGACGTGATGGCGCCCAACGCCGCGTTCCTGACCGCCCATCCCCTGTACGTCGATGCGGTGCACGCCAACGGGGGAGAGGTCCACACCTGGACCGTCGACGACGCCGCACGGATGGACCGGCTGCTGGCCATGGGCGTGGACGGGATCTTCACCAACCGTCCCGACGTCGCCCGTGGACGGATCGACGCAGGGGGCAGCGCCGTCCCTGCGGACGTCCGAGGCAACCCGTCGGTGGTCGATCCGCTCTGCCCCGGCACCGCCGGGACGATCGAGCGCGATGCGGTCAGCGAGGCGCTGCGCTTCGCCGGCCTGGCGTTCTCCGCGTCCGGTCCTGCGGTCGTGGCCGAGCGCGGGGCCTTCGCCTACGCCCCCGACGTGCTGCTGGCCCGTGACGACGTGTTCGCCGATGCGCTCGGTGCGGGCGCCGCGCAGGGGTTGCTGCAGGCGCCGCTGCTGCTGACCGACGGCGACGTGCTCGACGGTCGGGTGCGGGCCGAGCTGGTCCGGCTGGGTGCCGAGCGCGTCCACCTGCTCGGCGGCGAGGCGGCGGTGTCACCTGCGGTCGAGCAGGCGCTGGTCGACCTGGGCTACGCGGTGTCACGGCTGGCGGGCGAGGAGCGGATCGCCACTGCACTCGCCGTCGCCGACGCCGCGATCGCCGCAGCGGCCGCTGCCGGCACCGAGGTGACGACCGCGGTGATCGCCAGGGCGGACGGCCCCGGCACGGCGGCCTTCGTCGACGCCCTCGGGGCCGGGGCGCTCGGCGTGTCCATTGACGCGCCGGTCCTGCTGACGGCGACCGACGGCCTGTCGCCGGCGACCGCCGCGTGGCTGGAGGCCAGCACCCTCACCGACGTGGTCGTCGCCGGGGGCGAGTCGGCCGTGTCCGCGGTGGTGGAGGCGGATCTCCGCGCGCTCGGACTGGGCGTGACTCGCGCCGGGGGCCCGACCCGCTTCGAGACGGCCGTGGAGCTGGCACGCGCCGCGGGCCACGAGTCCGGCGCCGATGTCGACACCATCGTGCTTGTCGACGGCACCGCCCCCGACGGCTGGACGGCCGGGTTCACGGCCACATCACAGGCCATGGGTCGCGACGCGGTGG
This sequence comes from Euzebya rosea, assembly GCF_003073135.1. Classification (NCBI taxonomy): domain Bacteria; kingdom Bacillati; phylum Actinomycetota; class Nitriliruptoria; order Euzebyales; family Euzebyaceae; genus Euzebya; species Euzebya rosea. The sequence continues at coordinate 111,545 of NZ_PGDQ01000013.1, read as the reverse complement.
TCCTGCCGGTCGCCGGAGAGTCGGTTCCGACCCCGGTGGCCGAGTGGCTGGGCGACGGCACGGGCGAGGTCGTCTGTGCGCTGGCCGTCGACGTGGGGGCGTGCCCGGACCACCTGCCGCTACGTGGGTCGAGCGTGGGGGAACATCCTGCGGGTTGACCTGTCCGGTGGTTGCTAGCGTCCATCCACATGACCACGTTCTTCCCGCCCGAGCGCTTGGAAACCGACCGGTTCGTGATTCGCTGCTGGATGCCGGGCGATGGTCCTGCCCTGCGGGATGCAAGCCTGGCGTCGTACGAGCACCTGCGGCCCTGGTTGTCCTGGGCCGTGCGGGAAGAACCCGAGGACGTCAACGAGGAGCGCGTCCGTCGGTTCCGGGCCAGGTGGCTGCTGAACGAGGACTACGTGCTGTCGATCTGGGACCCCGAGGGGGCCCGGGTGCTGGGCGGCTCGGGGTTCCACCTCCGGGACGGGTTCGGCTGGCAGGACGGGGTGGCCGAGATCGGCATGTGGATCAGCGGCGACGCCGCCGGTCGGGGCCTCGGCACCGACGTGCTGCGCGCCCTGCTCGGCTGGGGGTTCGACGCCTGGGGATGGGAGCGCCTGGAATGGCGCTGCGACGTCCGCAACGTTGCGTCGCGACGGGTGGCGGAGAAGGCCGGCATGCTGCTGGAGGGCACGTTGCGGGGCGAACCGGCACAGGTCGGCGAAGGACGCCGTGACACGCTGGTGTTCGGCCTCACCCGGGACGCCGTCGCGGCCGGGGAGGACCGCTGATCAGCTCGAGCTGATCACGCCGGTCGTCGACAGCAGGAACGCCAGGGTGCGGGCTTCGTCGCGCCACGCCTCGTAGCGACCCGAGGGACCGCCGTGGCCCGCTCCCATCTCGGTCTTCATCACGATGGGTCGCGTGCCGGTGTGCACCTCGCGCAGGCGGGCCACCCACTTGGCCGGCTCGTGGTAGCTGACCCGCGGATCGTTCAGGCCGGCCGTCACGTAGATCGCCGGGTAGTCGGCGGCGACGGTGTTGTCGTAGGGCGAGTAGCTCAGCATGTAGCTGGCGTACGGCTCCTCGCGCGGGTCGCCCCACTCCTCCCACTCCGTGACCGTCAGCGGCAGCGTCGGGTCCGACATGGTCGTCACGATGTCGACGAACGGCACGTCGGCCACGGCGCTGGCGAAGCGCTCGGGCCGCATCGTGATGCAGGCGCCGACGAGCAGGCCACCGGCGGATCCCCCACGGATCGCCAGCCGGTCGGGGGCCGACCAGCCCGTCTCGACCAGGTGGTCGGCGGCGGCGAGGGTGTCGGTGAACGTGTTGCGCTTGGCCAGCAGCTTGCCGTCGAGGTACCAGCGGCGGCCGCCCTCCCCTCCTCCCCTGGGGTGGACCAGCGCGTAGGTCATGCCACGGTCGAGCAGCGACAGTCGCGCGACGCTGAAGGACGGCGGGATGGAGTGCTCGTAGCTGCCGTATCCGTACAGCAGGCAGGCAGCCGATCCGTCGACGGGGGTGTCGACGTGGCGGACGACGTCGACGGGCACGCGGGTGCCGTCCTCGGCGGTCGCCCAGATGCGCTCGGCGGTGTAGTCGCCGAGGTCGACGTTGGGGGTCGGGTGCTGCTTGACCAGGGTCTGCTCGCCCGTGCGCACGTCGATGTCGACGATCCGGTGCGGGTCGACCATGGACTGCATGCCGACCCGGAGGACGTCGGTGTCCCAGGTGCGGTTGCCGGCGAAGCCGATGGAGTGGGGGGCATCCAGGCCCGGGAGGACCCGTCGGGTGCCGTCGCGGAACAGCAGCCGCATGCGCGGCTGGGCGTCGTGCCACTCGTGGATGACCAGGTGGCCGGCGAACGGGGCGACACCCGTGATGCGCGTGCCGGGCTGGTGGGGCTCGAGCTCGGTCCACTCGCCCGGGGCGTCGTGCGGGGCGGTCATGACCCGGAAGTCCTCGGCGTCGAGGTTGGTGTGGACGACCAGCGTGTCGTCCCAGTCGTCGACGTCGTACTCCACGCCGGTCTCGCGGGCGCGGACGAGGACCGGTTCGGCGGTCGGGTCGTCGGCGGGCAGCAGCCAGGACTCCGAGGTGATCTTGGACTGGCTGGAGATGATGATCCAGCCCTCCGACAGGGTCGTGCCGACCCCGACGAAGAAGCGCTCGTCGTCGTCGGTGTAGACCTCGAGGTCGTCGGCCTGCGGCGTGCCCATCCGGTGCCGCATCACCCGGTAGGGGCGCTCGGTGGCGTCGGGCAGCATGTAGAGGAACCAGCTGCCGTCGGCGGACCATGCCGACGCGCCTGACTTGGTGCCCTCGAGCACGTCGTCGATGTCGGTGCCGCTGGCGACGTCCCGGAACCGGACGGTGTAGCGCTCGGACCCGTCGGTGTCGGCCGACCACGCGGCGAGCGTGTGGTCGGGGCTGACGTTGAGCATGCCGAGGGAGAAGAAGTCGTGGCCATCCGCCTCGACGTTGGTGTCCAGCACCAGCTGCTCGCCGGCGGTCTCGGCGCTGCGGCCACGGGTGTGGATGGAGTACGCCTTCCCCTCCTCCGTGCGGCGCTGGTACCACCAGTCACCGTCGCGGACCGGCGGGGAGTCGTCGGTCTCCTGCACCCGGGAGCGGATCTCCTCGTAGATCGCCTCGATCGTCTCGCCGTGCGGGGCGAACCAGCTGTCGGCGAAGGCGTTCTCGGCCTCGAGGTAGCCGACCGTGTCGGGGTCCTCGCGGTCGCGGAGCCAGGCGTAGTGGTCCCGGGCCTCGCCGGTCGGACGGTCCCAGGTGTGGGGGACGCGCTTGGCGGCGGGGACTGCTGCGGGCTGGTTGCCGGTCATGCGGCGGGCACCGCGCGGGACAGGGTGTTGATGACGACGTCGGTCACGTTGCGGTTCTTCTCGTTGACCAGGTGCGCCATGGTCCGGAAGACGAAGTCCATCAGCCGCCGCTTGGGCATGCCGTACTGGGTGGCGATCTTCATCACGGTCGGGTCGGCCATGACGGTCAGGAAGACCCGACCGAGCTGGAAGTAGCCACCCCAGGCCCGCTTGAGCTCCGCGGGGTAGGCCAGCAGCGCGTCGTCGCGGCGGGTGCGCAGCGCGTCGTCGATGGCGCGGGCGGCCATCTCGGCGGCCTCGATGGCGTAGGAGATGCCCTCGCCGTTGAACGGGTTGACCATGCCGCCGGAGTCACCGACCAGCACCGCGCCCTTCCAGACGTGGGGGTGGCGGTTGTGGCCCATCGGCAGGCCGGCGCCCTTCGGCTTGCCGACCATGGTCTCCGGCGTCATCCCCCACTCCTCGGGGAAGCCGCTGACCCAGTCGTTGAGGACCTTGCGGTAGCTGGTCGTCTGGAAGTGCTTGGAGGTCGAGATCAGCCCCCAGCCCACGTTCACGAGCCCGTCGTCGAGGGGGAAGATCCAGCCGTAGCCGGGGAGGAGCTCGTCACCCTTCTTCAGCTCGAGGAAGCCCTCCATGTGGTCCATCGTGGAGCGGGGCGAGCGGTAGTACGCGCGGATCGCCGCACCCATCGGGCGGGACTCGTCGCGGTGCAGGCCCATCTCGATGGCCAGACGGGACGAGCCCCCGTCGGCCAGCACGACGGTGCGGGCACGGATGGCACCGGTGGTGCCGTCGGCCCGTTCGTAGGCGACCCCGGCGATGCGGTCCTCGCGCCCGTCGATCCACAGCGGGGCGACGGCCTTGGTCTCCTCCCACAGGTGGGCGCCGGCGTTGGCGGCGTTCTTGGCCAGCGTGTGGTCGAACAGCGCGCGGGTGGCGGTGATGGAGTGGGTCGGGAAGTCGTCGGTCTCGGGCCACGGCATGTTCCAGGTGACCCCGCCGCCGTACATCCGCAGTCCGGACTGGCGGGCCCAGCCGTCGGGGGTGCCCTCGGCCTCCTCCTCCAGGCCCAGCAGCTTCATGGCGTGGACCGCCCGCGGGGTCAGCCCGTCGCCGCAGACCTTGTCGCGCGGGAAGGCGTCCTTCTCCAGCAGGACGACGTCGTGACCCGCGCGGGCCAGGAAGTACGCGGCGGCCGAACCGCCGGGGCCGGCGCCCACGACGACGACGTCGGCCGTGTCGGTGGGGCTGGTGGGAAGGGGGGCGGCAGGGGAGTCCATCGCAGAGGCCATCGCCATCCGAGGCTACCCACCCCCGCCGCGGTCAGCCGGTGTTCTGGAGGGCGGCGGCGATGCCGTTCATCGTGAGCATGACGACCCGCTGGTCGTCCTCGGTGGCGTCGGTGCGGCGGGAGTGGCGCAGCCAGCGCTGCTGGACCGCCCCGAGCACGTCGAGGTAGGGGTTGCGCAGCGCCGTCGCCTGGGCCAGCGTCGGCCGGCGCTTCAGCAGCTGTCGCTGGCCGGTGATCTGCAGCACCAGCTCGGTGGTGCGGTCCAGCTCGTCCATGATCCGCTCGGTCAGGTCGGGACGGCCCCCGGCGTCCAGCAGCACGCGTGCCGCGGTCGCGTCGGCCTTCACCAGGCTCATCTCGGCGTTCTCCATCAGGTTGGCGAAGAACGGCCAGCGACGGTTCAGGTCCTGCAGCTCGGCCAGCCCCCGGGCGTCCACCCCTGCCTGCAGTCCGGTGCCGAGGCCGTACCAGCCGGGTGCGTTGATGCGTGCCTGGGCCCAGGCGAACGTCCACGGGATCGCCCGCAACGACGACAGGCCGTTGCCCGTCTTCCGCTTGGAGGGCCTGGAGCCGATCTGGAGGGCGCCGATCTCGTCGATGGGCGTGACGGTGCGGAAGAAGTCGGGGAACCCGTCGGCGCCGACGAGCTCGCGCCACGCCTCCTCGCTGGCCTTGGCCATCGTGGCCACCAGGTCGGCCTCGTCGTCCATCACGGTGTCGGGCTGGGTGGTCAGGTCGTCGAGCTCGGCGCGCATGGTGGCGCTGGTGACCTGCTCGAGGTGGCGCACGGCCAGCGCGCGCTTGCCGTAGCGCTGGTTGATGACCTCGCCCTGCTCGGTGACCTTGAAGCGGCCGGCCACCGCACCGCGTGGCTGGGCCAGCACCGCGCGGTTGGTGGGTCCGCCACCACGACCGAGGGCACCTCCGCGGCCGTGGAACAACGTGAGCTCGACGCCGGCGTCGGCAGCCCAGGCCACGAGGCCACGCTGCGCACGGTGCAGGGCCACGTTGGCGGCGAGGAAGCCGGCGTCCTTGGCCGAGTCGGAGTAGCCGAGCATGACCTCGAGGTGGGTGGTCCCGGGCTGCTCGGCGAGCCACTCCTCCAGCACCGCCGGCGCGGCGTCGAGGTCGGCGCGGGTCTCGAACAGCGGGACGATCTGGACGTCGAGGCCGGCGATCGCGGTCAGGGCCTTGACCCGCAGCAGGTCGACCAGCGAGGTGGTGAAGGAGATGACCCACCGCTCGCAGGCGCGACGGCCGAACCGCGCCTGGATCTCCGCGACCGTCCGCATCGTCGGCAGCACGTCGCCGGCTGGGTCCGCAGCAGCGACCTCACCGGCGGACCGGTCGGTCGGCGACAGGTCGCGGTGCGGGGCGGAGGCGACCGCGACGGGGTGGGGCGGCGACGGCCATGTCAGGTCGTCGGGCAGCGGAGGCGGGTCGGCCACGACGGCGCGCAGGGCGTCGGCATCGTCCGGGTCGATGCCCAGCCTCCGCAGCGCCTCGGCGTGCACGTCGGTGTGCTGGCGGACCTCCAGGGAGGCCAGGTGGAACCCGAAGGTGTCGGCCTGCCAGATCAGGTGCTGCAGTTCACCGTGTGCCAGCCGGGCGGCGTTGCCCCGGACGAGGGAGTCGCGGACCAGCCGCAGGTCGGCGGTGTACTCCTCGGGACTCGTGTAGGCCATGTCGTCGTCGACGCCACGCCCGGTACGGGTGGCGGCAAGCCGTTCGGCCGCCATGCTCAGCATCCGACGGTGGGGGGACCGGGCCGCACGCATGATCTGGGCGGTGGCGCAGGTCGGGAAGCGCTGGTCGAGGTCGGCCAGCACCTCCACCAGCTCGGGTGAGGGTGGGGTGACCTCCTCGGTGGCGCTCAGGGTCCGGGCGATGCGCGTCGTGGCGTTCTCCAGGCCGCGCAGCACGCGGTCGGCCATCAACGCGGCGGTCTCGGCGGTGACGGTGGAGGTCACCCGGGGGTTGCCGTCGCGGTCGCCGCCGACCCACGAGCCGAAGGTCAGGAACGGCGGCACCTCGGGCTCGGCGACCCCGCTGGCGTCACCGTGCATGGCCCGCTCGACCGAGCGGTACACCTCCGGCACCACCCGGAAGACCGTCGCGTCGAAGACGGCCATCAGCTTGCGGACCTCGTCGACCGGGGTCGGGCGGCTGGAGCGGACCTGGGCGGTGCGCCACAGGATCGCGATCTCCTCGAGGAGTCGCCGGGTGATGTCGGCCTGCTGCCCGTGGCCGAGCATGTCGGTGTCGCCGCGGGACAGCTCGGCGTCGATGCGACGCAGGCTGTCGACCACGGCGCGCCGACGGGCCTCGGTGGGGTGGGCGGTCCAGACCGGGTGCACCTCGAGCTTGGCGAGCACGCCGGCCAGCAGGTCCGGGGCGTCGTCGTCGGCGGGCTGGGCCCGGCGGATCGCGGCGATGCTGGCCGCCGGGGAGTCCTCCACCGGGGTGACCCCGTCGTCGCGACGGCGCAGCTCGCGGATCCGTACCCGCTGCTCGGCCAGGTTGGTCAGCTGGAAGAAGATCGTGAACGCCTTGGCGACGTCCTCGGCCGTCTCGACGTCGAGCTCGGCGACCAGCTCGTCGATCGGTGACCGGTCGGCCCCGTCGCGGCGCGCGGCCACGGCGGCACGGCGCAGGTCCTCGACCAGCTGGTAGGTCCGTTCACCGGCTTCTTCGGCGATCACCCGGCCGAGCAGGCGGCCGAGGTGGCGGATCTCGCCGCGAAGGCGTTCGGGCAGGTCGACGGAGGGGGTTCGTTGTTCCACACGACGAACCTAACGGCAGCGAGCCCCCATGTGAACACCGACCGGGTGAGAAACGGGACGTCGACCCCTGCGAGCGGGTCCCGCGGGGGGCAAGAACGACGAACGCCACCCCGCGGGGTGGCGTCGACTCGATCCCTTGGGGGTCGCCTAGTAGCGCTTCTTCTTGGCGCCGCCCTGGCGGACCTTGAAGCGGGGGTTGGTCTTGTTGATCACGTAGATACGGCCCTTGCGCTTCACGACCTGGCAGTCGGGGTGGCGCTTCTTGAGCGTGCCGATGGAGTTGACGACCTTCATGGGATGCTCCTCGTGGGGAAGGGGTGGTTCTCGTTGGTGCCCACCGTGGGGCGATGATGGGCACAGACGCGCGCACGACGCATGGCGGCGCGCAGCCGTGGACGAAGAAGCGTAGCACGCGGGTGGAGGGGGCGAAACCCGGGACCGGCCCGGGCTGTCCTCCGGCCCCTCCGGGGCGACCGGCTCAGCCGGGCAGGCGGGCGGTGTGGATGGCGACGATGCCGCCGGTCAGGTTCTGCCAGCGCGGGCCGGTCCAGCCCGCGTCGACGAACCATCTGGCCAGCCGGGGCTGGTCGGGCCACTCGAGGATGGAGTCGGCCAGGTACCGGTAGGCAGCCGGGTCGGAGGTGACGACCTCGGCGATGCGCGGCAGGGCGCGGACGAGGTAGTCCCGGTAGACCCGGCGGAACAGCGCGTTGGTGGGGCTGGAGAACTCCATCACGACCACGCGGCCGCCCGGCTTGGTCACCCTCGCGAACTCCCGCAGGCCCGCTCGGGGGTCGGGGAGGTTGCGCAGGCCGAAGCTGATGGTGACCGCGTCGAAGCTGTCGTCGGCGAACGGCAACGCGGTGCCGTCTCCGTTCAGCCACGCGAGCGGCCGCTGGCCGGTCCGGCGTTCGCTGCGCTTGCCCGCGGCCAGCATGTTCCACGAGAAGTCCAGCGCCACGGTGTCCGCGCCGGCCCGGTCCAGCTCGCGGGCCAGCAGCCCGGTGCCGGTGGCCACGTCGAGGATCCGCTCGGCCGGCTGCGGGTCGACCGCCCGGACGGCGACGCGGCGCCAGTGCTGGTCGGAACCGAACGACAGGATCGCGTTGGCGATGTCGTAGCGCGGGGCCACCCGGTCGAACATGTCCTGGACGAGGGCCGCGTCCTTGTCCTCGGTCGGGCGCGGGTCGGGCAGGGAACCAGCGGTCACATGTCCTTCCATTCTTCGAGCTCGGGCCACGGGATGTCGGGGTCCTTGCGGCGTGACTTGCGGAGGCCGCCGAGGACGGTCAGGACCTGCCGGCCCGGACCGCGTTCGACCAGGTCGCGGTAGACGCTGCCGGGTGTCGTGTCGATCGCGACACCCACCATGTCGGCGGGACGACCGGGTTCCAGGACACCGGCGATGTCACCGAGGCCGAGCGCTCGGGCGCCGTCGACGGTGGCAAGCCGGACCGCGGCCTCCTCCAGCGAGATGGGGCCGGCGGAGGGGGATGGCCACAGGACGAGCTCGCGGTTGCGGGCGACCCGCGCCCACGCGGCGGCGTCGGCGAGCAGGTCGGCGTCGCCGGCGGCGGCCGCGCTGCCGGTGCCGAGCGCCAGCGGCGTACCGGCTTCGGCGAAGCGTTCCAGCGGGGCCTCACCGACCTGCAGCATGGCGTTGGCCCGGGGGCAGCAGACGACGGGCACGCCGGCGCGGGCCAGCATGCGCGCTTCGGCGAGGTCGGCCCAGACGCCGTGCACGACGGAGGTGCCGGGGGCCAGCAGGTCGAGGGAGTCCAGGTAGCCGACCGCGCCCTTGCCGACGCCGTCGGGTGCCCACTCCACGTCCAGGCCGGCTTCGGTGGCGAGGTCGACCAGGGGGCCGTCGCCCTGGCGGATGGCGGCGATCTCGGCGTTGGACTCCGCCGCGCGGATCTGCAGGGGGCGGCCTAGCTCGCGGGCGAGTGCGCCGAGGGCCTGCAGGACGCCCGTGCCGAGGGTGTAGGGCGAGTGGGGGGCGACGCCGATCGTGCGGCCGTTGGCCGGCCTGGACAGCGAGGTCCGCACGGCCTCGAGCACCGCGTCGTGCTCGGTGATGTCGACCATCATCACCTGGACCAGCGAGTGGCCACGGAGGCCCGCACGCCCTGCAGCGGGCACCGCAGGTCCGCGGACGACGGAGTCCACGACCGTGGTCACGCCGTGCCGCAGGGCGTCCTGGACCCCACGGTGGGCCGACCGCATCCACCGTTCGCCGTCCCACCCGCGGGTGTAGCCGAGCACGGCGCGAAGCCACATGTGGAAGGGCCCCGGGCGGGCGATGGCACGCACGTCGGAGTGCTCGAGCACGGTGTGTCCGTCGACCAGACCGGGCAGCAGCACACCGTCGAGATGGTGGTGCCGGTCAGCCGAGGGTGCTAGGTCACTGGCGTGTCCGACCGCCACAATGACGCCGTCGGCCACGAGGACGGCCCCGTCGGCAAGCGGCGGTCCTGACATCGGGCAGACGACGGACGCGGAATAGCAGATGTTCGGCAACGAGCGCTGGAGTCTACGCACATGAGCCAGACCGACACACCTCGCGCCAGCCGCGGCAACCGCCTCGGCCGTGGGCGCGGTCGACTGCGCCACGATGTCGAGGCAGGCGAGCGGTGCGACAAGTGCCGGCAGGTCGTCGCGATCGACGACCGGGGCCGCTGCGCGCTGGGCCACCAGGTCGTCGACCCCGACCGGGCCGCCGAGATCCTGGCCGAGCTGGCTGCCCGTGCGGCCGAGGACGAGGACTCGCAGGACCACGAGGCGCGCGACGATTCGTCCGAGGAGGGTTCCGAGCCGGACGTCACGATCGTGCTGCCCGACGCGGAGCTGTCCCCGGCCATCCCGGCGCTGACGCAGAACGCGTTCACCACCCCGTCGCCGCGATTGGTCGAACGGATGGCCGGCGGTGGCGAGGGTGTGGCGGCGATGTCGGCGTCGGCGATGGCAGGCGACGCCGACGAACCGGCCCCCCTGCCGATCAGGGAGGTACCCGGCAGCCAGCAGCCGACGTCCGCTGGCGGGCCGACCCCCTCCTCCCCCGCGCCGCCCGCCACCACCCCCTCCACGACCTCGTCCGCTGCGACCCCTGCCGCACCCGCCACGACACCCGGCGCCGAGCCGGCCATCCGGTGGTCGGCCGACGCCACACCCCCAGCCGGCCTGCGGCGCAGCCACGTCGACGCCGTCGAGCGACGCTGGGTACCCGGCCGAGTGCTCGCGGGGCACACGCTGGAGACCCCCAGCTACCTGCCCCCGGCGGCCACCGGACGTCGACTGGCCCAGCCGGGCGACCACGCCATGCCGGTGATGGAGCCGTTGCCGCCGCTCCCCGGCCCGCCCGCACCCGACGGCCCAGCGGTGGCCCGGTCGCTCTTCCAGCAGCTGCACGGGCCGACGGAGGAGGACACCGGCGATCCGACCCCCGAGCGGCAGCCCCGGCAGGAGGACACCGTGCCGCTGTTCGCCCGCGCCGCCCACCTCCCACCCGAGCTGGAACGCACCCCGTCGGACCGGATCACCACCGAGCTGCCCGAGCTGGACCCCTCGACGGTCGTGCCCGCCGCCCTCGACACGCCGACCGACCCTCCCCCTGCCGTACACGAGGAGTGGGCCGTCGTCCTGCCGCCAACCAGCTCGTTGCCCCGAACCGGCGGACCGCGGGGCGTCACCGTCGACGACCTCGCCCCCGACGCCCCCTCCGTCCTGGACCTCCAGGACCTGCCCGCCGGCCCGCCCCGCGTCGAGCCGACCTACGAGCTCGAGCCGGTCACCGAGGACACCATCTCCCCCCGCGGCCCCCTCCAGCTCGCCGCTGGCACCCTCTTCCTGGTCGCCCTCGTCGCGATCGCCTGGTACCTCGCGACGACATTGTGAGTTGTTCGTTGGTCCTCGCTCCGCTCGTCGGGTCCTCGGGCTCGTGACCGACGATGTTTGTTGGTCCTCGCTTCGCCCGTCGGGTCCTCGGGCTCGTGACCGACGATCCGCTGCGGCTTCCTCGACCCCTCGCTTCGCATCGGGGCGCTGCGGGAGCCACCACGGAGTCGTCGGCGCCCTGCGGCGGTGCGTGGGCCCCCTCGGTGGGTCCCGCACACGACTGGTGTGTGCGTTCGAGCGCGCGAGGTGGAGTGGATCGCACCCACCCTTGCTCGGTGTGCGCGGTCGACGCCGTCCGGGGGCGCGCATGCCACACGAGGCCTGACCCTGGGTGCGGTCGACCGCCCCCAGAGGGGCCTATCGCACACGCCAGCCACCGCAGCCGAACCGAGCACAGACCGCCGCAGGGCGCCGACGCTCCGTGAGCAAGACTCGCAGCCACGAGCCTGCGAGAGGCGAGAATCGGCGCAGCGGATCGTCGGTCACGAGCCCGAGGACCCGACGAGCGGAGCGAGGACCAACGAACACTGACAGTTCGAGCAACCGCTCGTACAGTGGCGCGGTGCGATACCGCGTCGAAGAGCTCGCCAGCCGTTGTGACCTGTCGGTCGACACCATCCGCTACTACCAGTCGCTGGGGTTGCTCGACGCACCCGAGCGGGAGGGGCGGGCGGCCTGGTACGACGACGACCATGTCGCGACGTTGGGGCGGATCCGGGACCTGAAAGCGCAGGGGTTCACCCTCGCGATGGTCAAGCGGGCGTTGGCGGGCGAGCTCGACGCCGGGGAGGAGGCGCTGGCCGCCGCCATCCAGCGGCCCGCCGCCGAGGGGGCCGACCTCGCACCCATCGGCCCGATGGACCTGCCGGAGCTGTCGACGCACACCGGCGTGTCGCTCACGGTGCTGGAGTCCGTCGCCCGCCAGGGAATCCTCATCCCCTCGACCGACGAGGACATCCCCTACGGGGCCGAGGACGTCGCCGCCGTCCGGGCCGGTCAGGCCCTGCTCGACGCCGGGGTGCCGATCAGTGAGCTGCTGGCCCTCGCCCGGGAGCACGACGCCGCGATCGGCGGCATCGCCGACCAGGCCGTCGACCTCTTCGCCCGGTTCGTGCGCGACCCGATCCGCGCCCGGGTCGACGACGAGGACGAGGCGGCCCGACGGATGGTCGAGGCGCTGCAGACGATGCTGCCCGCGGCCACCGAGATCATCGCCCACACCTTCCGCCGTCGCCTGCTCACCGCTGCGCGCGAACGGCTCGAGGCCGACGAGGCCGCACGGGCATGACGCTGGACGCCCTCACCGACCCGGCGGGCTACGCGTTCGTCCAGCAGCAGCAGGGCTGGGTCGGCAACGGGGTGGCCGACCGGTTCGAGCCGCCCACCACCCTCGACCGCTTCACCAGCTCTGCGGAGTGGCTGGCCGACCGGCTCGCACCCGAGGGGGTGGCGTTCGCCTCCTTCACCTTCGACGCCGGGAGCGACGGCAGCGCAGTCGCGATCCCCGAGCAGCTCGTCCGGGTGGACGGCCCCGGGACCAGCGGTCGTGCGGAGCTGGTCAACGGCGTCGGCAAGGTCCGCTACGCCGGCGCCTCGGTCTCGGAGGTCGACTGGATGGAGGCCGTCGCCACCGCCACCGCACAGATCCGGGAGGGCCGCTACGAGAAGGTCGTCCTGGCCCGCGACCTGCAGGTCTGGGCCGACGACGTCCTGGACCCGATCGGGCTGGCCGAGAAGCTCGCCGCCCGCTTCCCCTCCTGCATGACCTTCGTGCACGAGGGGTTCGTCGGCGCCACCCCCGAGCTGCTGGTCCGTCGCATCGGCAACCGGGTCGAGAGCGTCGTGCTCGCCGGCACGACCACCCCCGACGACGCAGCCGGCCGGGCGTTGTTGTCCAGCGAGAAGGACCGGGAGGAGCACGGGTACGCCAGGGAGTCGGCCCGGACCGCCCTCGCGCCCCTCTGCGACGACCTCGAGGTGGACGCCGACCCGTGGCTGCTGCGGCTGGACAACCTCCAGCACCTCGCCACCCGCCTGACCGGCACCCTGCGGGAACCCACCCACGTCCTCGAGCTGGTCGGGGCCCTGCACCCCACGGCCGCCGTCGGGGGAACACCTCGCGAGGTGGCGGTTCCCCTCATCGGGTCGTTGGAGGGCATGGACCGGGCGCGGTACGCCGGACCGGTGGGCGTGGTTCGGGGCAACGGTGACGGCACGTTCGGCATCGCCCTGCGCTGCGCGCAGCTGACGGCTCGCCGTGCCCGCCTGTTCGCCGGCTGCGGGATCGTGGCGGGATCGTTGCCGGAGGCCGAGCTGGAGGAGACGCGCCTGAAGCTCAACACCATGCAGCAGGCGCTCGGCGCGCGAACGAACTGAACCGCGTTCGTGCGATGACCGCGCATTATGTTCGCTGACACAACATCGTTACATTGACGTTGCACAACGGCCACACACCCACCGCATTCTGTGGTCCAGCGACGGATCCGGACCTTGAAGCTCCGCCCTCTTTGCTCCAGGTGTCTCCGGAGTCCATCGCTCAAGAAGCGCCCGGAGATCGGCTCCTCCGGGCGCTTCGTTCTTTTCCCGAAACGTGTCAGCCGGCCCGGCGGCTGTCCCGGAGCGGTCAGCCGTTCGCGGGTTCCGGGGTCGCGTCGACCTCGTCCCGCACGCCGTGGCGGGCGACCAGGCCGAACCAGACGGCCAGCGTCACGAGTCCCAGCGCCACGACGGCGACGGCCACTCGCCCGGGCACGGTTCGCGACAGCTCGTCGAGGGCCTTGTCCAGTCCCGTCGCCTCGTCGGGGTCGAACACCACGGCGCCGTGGGTCACGAAAGCCCCGATCAGCAGGTAGCTGAGGCCGCGGCCGGCGTAGCCCAGGCGACCGACGGCGCGTGCCCACGACGGGTGCCCGATCCCGTCGAGCTCCTCGCGCAGGTCACCGTTCCACGCCCGCCAGAGCTGACGGATGCCGACGACGACGAAGACGACACCGGCGATGCCGATGGCGGCGCGACCGACGGGGTTCTCCATCACGGTCGCCGTCAGGGCGGACTGGGACCCACCGCCGCCGCTGGACCCGCCGGCGAACACCTGCTTGGCCGCGAGCACGGCAAGCCCGCCGTAGAACAACGCCTGCACACCCCTCCCCAGGCGGTGCATCACGTCGAGCTCCCCGTCGTCGCCGCCGATCGCCTGGACGCCTGCCCAGAAGGCGAACACCGCGAGGGTCAGCGACAGGATGCCCAGCAGGACCATCCCGAACGGCAGCTGGCCGAGCTGCTGCATCGCCCCCTGCGCCCCGGCGTCGCCGGGCAGGCCGACGGCGATGCGACCGGCCAGGAAGCCGGTGGTCGCGTAGAGGACGGCTCGTCCGGCGAACCCGATCTGGCCGAGGGAGGGGGAGTTGTCGGGCATGCGACGAACATGGCCCGCGGGGGGTGGGACGAAACGTGATGCGAGGGACGGGCCGGGCAGGGGCCGAGCCGACCCGGTGGTCAGCCGAGCTCGGCGGCGATGGCCTCGCGGATCCGGTGGTAGCGGGCGGTCTCGGTCGGGGTGTCGGTGGTGACCTCCACGATCGTGATGCCCGGGTTGGCCCAGGCGTCGTCCAGCGCACCGGGCAGGTCGGCCATCTCGTCGAGGCCGAGGTACCCCGCCCCGGTCGTGATCGCCAGCCCGCCGAGGGGCACGCCGTGTGGTGTGGCGAACAGCCGTCGGAACGTGGCCGGGGCCACGCCGGAGCCGTAGGGCAGCAGGTCGAAGATGCCGCCCCCGTCGTTGTTGATGACGACGATCGGGAGGGCGGGCACGGGTTCGTCGGGGCCGATGACCAGCCCGGTCATGTCGTGGACCATCGACAGGTCACCGGCCAGCGCCACCGCGGGGCCGTCGTGGGCGAGCGCGACGCCGACGGCGGTCGAGACGAACCCGTCGATGCCGGAGACCCCCCGGTTGCCGACCACCCGCAGGCCGTTCCGGACGGGCATGGTCTCGTTGAGGTGGCGGATCGCCAGGCTCGACGCGACGGTCAGCACGCTGTCGTCGGGCAGCGCCCGAGCGAGGTCACGGACCAGCCCCAGCTCGGTCGGGTCGGTGCCCTCGTCGAGGAGGCGGTCGAGCACTGCCCCGGCACGGTCATCGGCGTCCCGCCACGCGTCGAGCCACCCCTCGACCCGCTCGGCGCCGTCGACCGCGGGGGCAGCCCACTCCGCGAAGGCAACGGGCAGGACCAGTCGGGCGTTGCGCTGCGGATCCCACCCCCGGTCGAGGGGGTCGCAGACGACGACCTGTTCGCAGCCGGCCACGATCGCACCGACGGGGCGGGACAGGACGGGCCGGCCGAGCTGCACGACCACCTCCGGCCGGTGGCCCCCGACGAACGCCTCGCTGGCGGCCAGCCAGTGCCCGGTGCGGATGGCGGGGTCACGGTGACGCAGGCCGGAGGTGGGCTCGGCGAGGACCGGCCAGCCCAGCGCCGCGGCGACGTCGAGCACGTCGTCGCCCCCGACCGCCCCCTCCCCCGCGATCACCAGTCCACGTCGCCCCGCCAGGACCTCGACGGGGGCGGGCAGCCACGTGGCCGCCCCCGTGCCCGCCGACCCGGCCGGCCGAGGACCGGCACGATCGGGGCCTGCGTCGCCCATGCGCGATGCAGGCCCCGATCGCGCCGAAGGGGACGCGGCCACGGTCGAACCACCCGGGTGGCCGGGGAGGGCGGTGGCCGTGTCGTCGAGGAGCGGCTCGCGCAGCGGGACGTTGAGGTGGACGGGGCCGGCCGGGGCGACCCCGCCGGCCGCCAGCGCCATTGCACGGGCGACCACCGACCGCAGGTACGCGCCCGGCCGGTCACCGCCGGCCGACACCTCGTGGAACCAGCGGACCGCACCGCCGTAGAGGTGCTGCTGCGTGGCCGTCTGGTTGGCGCCGATGTCGCGCAGCTCGGGTGGCCGGTCGGCGGTCAGCACGATCACCCCGACCCCAGCGGCATCGGCCTCCATCACCGCCGGGTGGTAGTTCGCCGTCGCCGTTCCCGACGAACAGACCAGCGCCGTCGGACGCCCCGCCCCGCGGGCCAACCCCAGCGCCAGGAACGCCGCTGACCGCTCGTCGACCCGGACGTGCATGCGCAGCCCCTCGTGGGCCGCGACGGCCAGCGACAGCGGGGCCGACCGGGACCCCGGGGACACCACTACGTCGGTCACGCCCTGCGCCGCCAGCTCGTCGACCAGGGT
This sequence comes from Euzebya rosea, assembly GCF_003073135.1. Lineage (NCBI taxonomy): Bacteria > Bacillati > Actinomycetota > Nitriliruptoria > Euzebyales > Euzebyaceae > Euzebya > Euzebya rosea. The sequence goes on along the minus strand of NZ_PGDQ01000013.1, from coordinate 95,511 downwards.
CAGGGCAACGGCGGTCGCGCTCGGCTGCTGATCGGGCATCACAGTCCACCCTCCTCGGGCACCGCCGCCCCGGCGGCCGCGGCGGCTGCACGGTAGCGGTCCAGCACGACCTCGGGGTCCTCGGGTGCCCATTGCGCCAGCAGGGCGGGGTCGGGCTCGACCCGCCGGACCCCGAGCCGTCCCCCCTCCGGCACCAGCGGCTCGGCCACGACGTCACCGGCCAGCAGCGTCGCGGTGCCCAGGCCACACGCGTGGGGCAGCTCCGGCAGCGCGGCCGCCAGGGCCAGCCCCGCGGCCAGGCCCACCGATGTCTCCACGGCGGAGGACACCACCGCGGGCAGCCCGGCCGCGTCGATCACCGCCAGGGCCCGTCGCACCCCGCCGAGCGGCTGCACCTTGACCACGACGATGTCGGCGGCCTCCAGCCCGGCGATGCGCAAGGGATCCTCGGCGGTGCGGACTGACTCGTCGGCAGCCAGCGGCACCTCGACCCGCCGGCGGAGGGCCGCCATCTCCGCGAGCGTCGCGCAGGGCTGCTCGACGTATTCCAGGCCCCCGGCCGCCCGCTCGAGCAGGCCGATGGCGTGGACGGCTCGGTCGACGTCCCAGGCGGCGTTGGCGTCGATGCGGATCAGCCCGTCCGGCCCCAGCGCGTCGCGGACGGCCTCGATCCTGGCCTCGTCGTCGGCCAACGACACCCCGGGGTCGGCGACCTTCACCTTGGCGGTCCGGCAGCCGCTGGCGGTCACCATCGCGTGGGCTCGCTCGGGATCGACGACCGGCACGATCGTGTTGACCTCGACGTGGTCACGGACAGGGGCGGGATACCCCTCCTCCGCAGCCTCCTGCGCGGCGAGCCACCACCAGCGGGTGACATCCGGGCCGTAGTCGGGGAACGGCGAGAACTCCCCCCAGCCGGCAGCGCCGCGGATCAGCACGCCGGACCGGGAGGTCACCCGCCGGAACCGGGTGACCAGCGGGATGGCGAACGGGTGCGGCGCGCTCACGCCAGGACGAGGGCGATGGTCAGCAGCACCGCGAAGGTCAGCTGGGTGCGCGCGATCCCGCCGAGCACCGGGATCAGGCCCGGGCCGACCGCGCCCTCCCGGACGGCCTCGAGGGGTCGGGCGATCGGCACGGCGGCCAGCAGGGCGAGGAAGGGCCAGGCGGATCCGACGCTCAGGCCGATGACCCCGAGGAAGGCGAACGCACCGATGATCGTGCCGATCAGCAGCTGGCGGGTCCCCCGGTCACCGAGCACGACGGCCAGCGTGCGCTTGCCGGCGAGGCTGTCGGTGGGGATGTCCCGCAGGTTGTTGGCGATCAGGATCGCCACGGCGAACAGGCCGACCGGCACGGCGGCGAGGAGCGCGGTCACGGTCACCGCCTCGTCCTGCACGAAGGCGCTGCCGACGGTGGCGACGAGGCCGAAGAACACGAACACGAACACCTCGCCGAGCGCCGCCGACGCGTACGGCTTCGGGCCACCGGAGTAGCCCAGGGCGGCGAGGAAGCACAGCGCCCCGACCGCCACCAGCCACCACGTCGTCGCGGCGGCCAGCGCCAGGCCCGCCAGGGCGGTCACGACGAAGGCGTTGAGGATGGCGCGCTTCATGGCCGGCGGGCTGATCATCCCGGAGGCGACGGCGCGTCGAGGGCCCATGCGGTCCTCGGTGTCGACGCCCTTCACCCCGTCGAAGTAGTCGTTGGCGTAGTTGACGGCCACCTGCACGCTGACCGAGACGATCAGCGCGGCGAGGGCCCGCCAGGCGATGAACGTGGCCGCGGTGGCCGTTCCGACGATGACCGGCGCGACCGCGGCGGTGAGGGTGCGCGGCCGGGCCGCTTCGACATAGGCGTTCACGGGTCCAGATCGTACGGACGTGGTCCCGATGACACACACGCGCGGCCGCACCGTGCCGGGAGGGGGTCCGCAGCGCGTCGGGAGGGGGGTCCGCAGGGGCGTGGGGAGGATCGGATGGGCGGATACCGTGTCGACCGTGACTGACGACGGCTCCGCGACCCACAACGGCAACGGACGGCTGCTGCTGGCGGTGGAGGCCACCCCGGCGAGGATGGACGCGGCCCTCCGCGACGCGTGGGCGGGCGGGCCGGCCGTGCTGCCGCTGGACCCACGGCTGCCCCCACGGGCGCGTGGCGGCCTGGTCGCCGACCTCAAGCCCGGTGCGATCGTCAAGCCCGGCGGCCTCGTCGGCCTGCCCGGCGGCCAACCGGTGCCCGACGACACGGTCGTCGTGGTCCCGACCAGCGGCTCGACCGGCAAGCCCAAGGGTGTGATGCTGTCCCGCAGTGCGCTGGAGGCAAGCGTCACGCTGGGCCTCGAGGCCACCGGCAGCGACCCCGACGTGCCGTGGCTGTGCTGCCTGCCGACCAGCCACGTGGCCGGCGTCCTCGTCCTGCTCCGCGCGATCGTCACGGGCACCCCGGCGGTGCTGCACGACGACTTCGACGTCGATGCGATCCGCGGCATCGACGGCCCGGTGCACCTGGCCGTCGTCCCGACGATGCTGCGCCGCCTGCTGGACGCCGGCGTCGACCCTGACGGCTGGGGCACGGTGCTGGTCGGCGGGGCCCGCCTGACCGACGGACTGGTCGAGCGCGTCCCCGGCCTGACGACGACCTACGGGTCCAGCGAGACCAGCGGCGGCTGCGTGTACGACGGCGTGCCGCTGCCCGGTGTCGACGTGGGCACCACCGACGACGGCCGCCTGACCATCGGCGGGCCGACGGTGATGACCGGCTACCGGACCACCACGCCCGAGGTGGGACAGGGCCTGGTCGACGGGCGGTTCGTCACCTCCGACGTCGGCGAGGTCGACGACGATGGTCGGGTGACCGTGATGTGGCGGGCCGACGACGTGATCGTCACCGGCGGGGAGAAGGTCGTGGCGGCCAGCGTGGCCAGCCTGCTCGAGCAGCACCCGGCCATCGCCGAGGCCGAGGTCGTCGGGGTGCCCGACGCCGAGTGGGGCCAGCGCGCGGTCGCCGTCGTCGTCCCCGACCAGGTCGGTGCGGTCCTGTCCCTGGCCATCCTCCGCAGCTTCGTGGCCGAGCGCATGCCTCGCTACGCCGCACCTCGTGACCTGGTCGTGGTCAACGCGCTGCCACGCCTGCCGTCGGGCAAGGTCGACCGCCTGGCCCTGCAACGCGCCGTCGCCACGGAGGCTGGGTAGGCCCCACGGTCGGCACGTCGTCTTCGCCAGCGCGGCCGTGCTGGTGTACAAGATGGGGCCATGGCCGCCATCCCCGACGAGCCGACCAGCCCCGTGATCGCCAACCTGGTGGTCCTCGCGGGCTTCGTCGCGATCTTCAGCACCTTCGTCACCGACTCCCCCTTCTCGTGGATCGTGGGCGCGATCATGGTCCTCGCCGGTGGCATCTGGGCCGGGTTCGTGGGCTCCATGCCTGCCGACGAAGCCGCCGTGCCGAGCACCGCCGGAACCCATGTGGACGCCTCGGAGGGGCAGACCAACGGCGGCGCCGCCTGAGCCCAGCCGCCGGGTCAGGCGGCGGGATCCCGACGACCAGCAGGGGTGGGGCGACGTCCCCACGTCGCGTCTGGAGCATCCCTTCTTCCGGCTGGTGCAGGTCCTCGTCTTCGCGGCCGCGATCCTGTTCGGCCTGAACGAGCTCGGCCTGCTGTCACGCGAGGTCCGCGACGTCCGGGTGGTCCGGGTCACCGGTGAGGATCCGATCCGCGTGGCCGCGTCGGCGGCCCGTGAGGCCCACGGCGGCCGCGCCGAGACCGTGGTGGTCGTCAGCGTCGACGCCCTGGCCGACGGGGTGGCCGCGACCGGCCTGGCGGGGATCCTCCGGGCCCCGATCCTCCTCAACGAGGCCACCGTCGTCAGCCCGCAGACCCGCGACGTCATCCGCGAGCTGGACACCGAGCGGGCGATCCTGATCGGTGGCACCAGCGCCCTCAACGGGGAGGTCGAGCGCACCTTCGCCGACGAGATGGGCCTGGAGACGATCCGGATCGCCGGCAACTCCCGGTTCGACACGGCGGTCCGTGTCGCCGAGCTGTTCACCGCCAACGGCGAGGTCGGCGTGCTCGACGGCCTGCGCACGGCGTTGGTCGTCCCGGCCGAGGACGTCGCCACCGGGCTGGCCGCGGGTGGGCTGGCCGCCGGTCGTGCGGCGCCACTGCCGGTGCTGTACAGCCAGAGCGGCGCCCTGCCCGGCCCGACCCTCGACGCGCTGGCACGCATGGACATCGAGCAGGTCGTCACCGCGTCGCCCATCACGGCCTTCGACGGTCGCGTCGTCACGGTGTCCGGACCGGTCGACGTCGCCGACACCGGCACGGAGCTGCGGGAGTTCCTGCCCTCCCGCATCGTGATCGTGCCCGACGGCGATGATGCCCGCGCGCTGGTCGGCGGTCCGGTCGCGGGGCTGGAGAGCGGCGTGATCATGCCGTTCTCGCTCGCCCGCGGCTGGCTGGAGGCCAACTGCGGCACGGTCGCCGAGCTGTTCGTCATCGCCGAGGAGTCCGTGGTCACCGACCCCGACCTGGACGTCCTGCGCCGCGCCGCCACCGCCTGCGGGGACTGACATCCACGGCCGCCCCCTGACCGCACCGGGGCGATGATGCGGCGCGCCCTGGCAGGGGTCGTCGTCCTGGTGCTGGCAGTGGTCGGCCTGGTCATCGCGGGACGGGACACCCCGGTGGAGGAGGAGTCGCTGGTCGTCGAGGTCGCTGGGCCGGCCGGTGACCCGCCGGTGACGCTGGACGCAGGCCTGTACGTGGCGGAGGGGGTGCCGTTGCCCGCCCCCGCGGTGCTGCTGGCCCACGGCTTCGGTTCGGACCGGTCGTCGCTGGACGAGGCAGCCCGGCAGTGGGCCCGGCAGGGCTACGTCGTGCTGACCTGGTCGGCCCGGGGGTTCGGCGCGTCCGGGGGGACCATCGGCCTGAACGATCCGGACCGGGAGATCGCCGACGTCAGCGTCCTGGTCGACCTCCTGGCCGACCGAAGGGAGGTCCAGCAGGACGCCCCCGGCGACCCCCTCGTGGCCGTTGCGGGTGGCAGCTACGGCGGCGGGGCGGCGCTGATGGCCGGGGCCGCCGAACCACGGCTGGACGCGGTCGTCGCGGTCGCGGCGTGGCACGATCTGGCGCAGGCGCTCTCCCCGTCGGCCACGGCCGGGCCCGGGGTGCTGAAGGAGCAGTGGGTCAGCCTGCTGTTCACCTCGGCGCTGCTGGGAGGAGTCGCCGCGCCCTCCAGCGCCGTCACACCGTCCAGCGACGCGGTGCCGGGCAGCCTTCCCTCGCCGGGGGCAGCGCTCTCGTCGGGACTGTGCGGCCGGTTCGATCCCGTCGTCTGCGCGCTCCACGTCGAGGCGGCCCGGGCCGGCGTGCTGGCACCCGAGGACGCGGCGCTGCTGACGGCCCGCAGCCCGGCAGGCCGCCTCGAGGAGACAGACACGCCCACGCTCCTCGTGCATGCGATGGACGACACGTTGTTCCCCCTGGGCCAGTCGCTGGCCAACGCCGAGGCGCTGGCGGCCGCGGACGTGCCGTTCGCCCTTCGTTGGGTGGCCGGCGAGCACGGCGGCCTCCCCGGTCCCGACAGCGCGGCCGGCGGCGAGATGGCGTCCTGGCTGGACCGCTGGCTGACCCCCGGGGACGACGACGGGGCCGCACCGGTGTTCGCCTGGTACGACGCGGTCTCCGGCGGCGAGGTGACGGCCGCCGACGGCCCCGCCGACAGGGTCATGGGGTCTGCCACCCCGACGCCCTGGATGCTGGAGGACGGCCTGCTGGTCGAGGGCGGGCCGGGCGACGGGGCAGGCGACGAGACCCCGCTGGTCATGGTCCATCCTCCCGGCGGCCTTCCCGCGGCCCTGTCGTCCCTGCCGGGCCTCGGCACGCTGGCCGGGTTGTTGCCGTCCATCGACGTGCCGGGCCAGTCGGTGTCGGTGGAGACCGCCACGCTGGACGACGACCTCGTGCTGGTCGGACGTCCCACCCTCGCGCTGGAGGTCACCGCAGTCGAGCGCCCCGAGCCCGCTGATGCTGACAGCCCCCCACCGGCGTTGCTGGCCAAGCTGTACGACGTCACACCCGGCGGCACGGCGACGTTGCTCCACAGCACCGTCACGCCGCTCCGCGCCGCCGTCGGCCGCCTGGAGGTCCCGCTCGAACCCGTCGCCCACCGGTTCGTGGCCGGCAACCGGCTGCGCCTGGTCCTCGCGACCACCGACCAGGCGCTGGCCACCGGCCGGGAACCCGCCGTCGTCGTCGCCGACCGCCGCTCCCTCTCCCTGACCCTGCCGGTCACCACCCCGCCCCGCACCACCACCATCCCGGCGCTGGTGCGGGTGCTCGTCCCCGTCGCCCTGGTCGTCGCGACCGCGCTGATCGCGGCGCTCCTCCTGCGCCGACGGGAGTCCCACGTGGCCGCCGCGGCAGCCCGAGCCGACGCCCCCGCCGTGGTGATCGAGGGGCTCGCCAAGCGCTACGCCGACGGCAAGGTCGCCGTCGACGGCCTCGACCTGGTCGTCGAGCGCGGTCAGGTCTTCGGTCTCCTCGGCCCCAACGGCGCCGGCAAGACCACCACGATGCGGATGTTGCTCGGCCTCATCACGCCGACCGAGGGCACCGTGGAGGTGCTGGGCCACCGGATGGCGCCGGGCCACCCGGTGCTGCATCGGGTGGGGGTGCTGGTCGAGGGACCGGGCTTCGCCCCCTACCTCAGCGGCCGTCGCAACCTGGAGACCTACTGGCGGGCCGCGGGCCGGGATCCTGCCGAGGCCGACATGGATCGGGCCCTCGAGGTGGCGGCCCTCGGTGATGCGATCGACCGACCGGTCCGCACCTACTCCCACGGCATGACCCAGCGGCTGGCCATCGCCCAGGCGCTGCTGGGCCGGCCCGAGCTCCTCGTGCTGGACGAGCCGACCGACGGGCTGGACCCCGAGCAGATCCGCGGCATGCGACAGCTGCTCGCCCGCCTCGGCCGCGAGGGCATCACCGTGCTGGTCTCCAGCCACCTGCTGGCCGAGGTCGAGCAGATGTGCACCCACGCCGCCGTCGTGCAGCACGGACGCGTCATCGTCAGCGGACCGGTCGCCGAGCTCCGCGGGGCCAGCCGCTCGATCGTGGTCCGCACCGACGACCACGACCGTGCCGCTGCCGTGCTCACCGAGGCCCTCGACCTGGACCGGATCGACGTCGAGGGCGACGGGATCGTCGTGCACCTCGGCGACGACGAGGGGATCACCAGCCCGGACGTCGTGGCAGCCCTCGTGGCGGCGGGCATCGGGGTGGAGTCCCTGACACCTCGCGGACGCCTCGAGGACGTCTTCCTCGACCTGACCGGAGGCGCCACGTGACCACGGACACCACCGTGCGGAGGAGGCTCGTGTGCGTGCGGAGCTGAACCGACAGCTGCGGCGCCGCCGGACCCTGCTGGGGTTGGGCGGGCTGGCGCTGGTGCCGGTCCTGCTGGCCCTGGCGTTCGCGCTGACCACGGGCGACGGGGACGGCGGCGGTGGCGACCCGACGGGCCTGTTCGACCTGACCCGCCTGTCGGCGCTCAACTTCACCATCACCTGCGTGGCGGCGACCGCCCCGTTCCTGCTGCTGTCGGTGATCGCGTTGTTCACCGGCGACCCGGTCTCCTCCGAGGCGTCGTGGGGCAGCCTGCGGTACCTCCTGACCAGGCCGGTCAGCCGGACCCGGCTGCTGGGCCGAAAGCTCGTCGTCGGCCTCGGCCTGTCGGTGACCGCCGGGCTGGTGGTCGTGCTCGCGGGACTGGTCGCCGGGACGATCGCCTTCGGTTGGGGACCGGTCGAGACCCCGTTCGGGGTGCTAGCGGAGGGGGAGGCGATCGTGCGGATCCTGGCGATCCTCGGCTGCGTCCTGTGGAACGGCGCCTGGGTCGCCTGCCTGGCGTTCGCCCTGTCGGTCGTCACCGACGAACCCGTTGGGGCCGTCGCCGGCACGATCGTCCTCGTCATCGTCGTGCAGATCATGGACAACATCACCGCGCTGGGCGACATCCGCATGTGGTTGCCGGTCCACGAGTCCTCGGCATGGCTGGGCCTGCTGGCCGACCCACCGCGATGGGGCGACCTCGTCCGCGGGATGTGGCTGCAGATTCCCTGGGCGGCGCTGTTCCTCGGGTTCGCCTGGTGGCGGTTCCTGCGCCGCGACGTCCTCAGCTGACGGCGCTCGCGGACGCCCGGACCTGCCGGGACGAACGGCGTCAGTCGACCCGCAGGGCGTAGGCGATCGTGTCGCGGAGGGCCTTGGCACCGCTCTGCGTCAGGTGCACGCCGTCGCCGCCGAACCAGTTCGGGGTCCCGTCGGAGGCGCCCTGCCAGTCGGCGAGGACGGTGTTGGGGTACCGGCCGGTGGCGCCGGACAGCGCTCGGTTCACCTGGGACTCCCACGGACGGGGCACGCGGACGGTGACCAGCACCACGCGACCGGCGTCGGAGAAGCGCTCCAGCACGGCGTCGAGGGTGTCGGTGGTGACGGCGCCGTTGTTGCCGAGGTGGATCACGACGGCATCGTCGGGTCCCGGATCGACCTCCGGCATCTCCAGCAGCTCGTGCCACTGCCGACCGATCCGGGCGTCCATCACGACGCCGTCGAGGGTCTCCACCTGCTCGGCGGCGCCGACCATGACGCTGTCACCGACGACGAAGACGCGGCCGAAGTCGTAGGCCGGCAACGTGTCGGGGTCGGCGGGGGGTTCGTCGACGGGTTCGTCGGTGGACAGCGGGGTGGGCGGGCCGTCGACGTGCTCGGCGACCATGACCTCACCACGGACACCCTTCGGGATGTAGGACGGGGTCGTGCCGTCGGTGGTGGCCAGCTCGATGGGGGCCGCCGCCGCGGGGCTCTGCCGGGCCAGCTGCACGTTGCCGACCGCGAACAGCGAGATGCCGGAGATGGCCACGATCGCCACGCCGCGACGCAGCACCGGGGTCTCGGGGGCGCTGCGGAACAACGCCACGACCTGCTGGCCGAACCGGCCCTCCCGGACCGGCCGCTCGATGAAGGTGAACGACAGCTCGGCGAGCGCCACGGTGGCGCTGAGGCGCAGGACGGTCAGCCACGGCTCGGAGACGATGGTGTCCACGCCCGGACGAAGGACCATGAAGACCGGCCAGTGCCACAGGTACAGGCCGTAGGACCGCTGCCCGATCCAGCGAAGGGGCTTGGCCGACAACGGCACGGCGACCAACGAGCCGGGGTTGGCGACGGCGGCGACCACCGCGACGGTGGCGACGGCGATCAGCAGGAACCCACCGCGGTACAGCCGGGCGTCGTAGGCGCCGAGGGTCCACAGCTGGTGGCCGATGACGAGTAGTCCGGCCACGCCGGCGATGTCGGGCCAGGCGGACGCCCGCAGGCGTTCGGTCAGCGGGCCGCCGGCCACCCACGGCCGCCAGACCATGGCCATGGCGACGCCGACGAGGATGCCGGCCGCCCGGGTGTCGGTGCCGTAGTAGAGCCGCGAGGGGTCCACCGTCGGGTCGAACCCGGTCCACATCAGGGTGACCGAGGCCACGATGCCGGCCAGCACCACGCCGAGCGTGATCCGCCGGCCCAGCAGGCGTCGGCCGGCCAGGAAGAGGGCCGGCATGAGCAGGTAGAACTGCTCCTCGATCGCGAGGGACCACAGGTGCTGCAGCAGGGGCGGCCGACCGAAGGACTCGAAGTAGGACTGCTCGGTCGCGATCAACGACCAGTTCATCACGTAGGTCGACGCCGCGACCGACTGGCCCCAGAGGCTGCCGAGCGCATCACGCGCCGTGAACATCGCCAGCAGGGCCACGCCGATCAGCAGGACCCCAAGCGCCGGCAGCAACCGCTTGGCCCGTCGTTTCCAGAAGTCGACGAAGTCGATCCGATCGGTGCGGTCGAACTCGGTGATCAGCAACGCCGTGATCAGGTAGCCGGAGATGGCGAAGAAGACCTCGACCCCCAGGTACCCGCCCGGCAGCCACGCCGCGTCGGCGTGGTAGACGATCACGGCCATCACGGCCAGCGCACGCAGCCCATCGAGCGCCGGCATGTAGGGCAGGCTGCGAACCGGCCCGACACTGAAGCGAAGGGGAGACGAGCGAGGAAGGATCATGCGGGGAAGAGGGGTGCCGGTCTGACCGGCGGGAAGGCGGTGCGGACTGCACACGACACGAACCCTGGAGCGGGCGTCGGCGTCGGACGACACCGTAGTGCGTCGAGCCCGTCAAGGGGTATCCGGCACGAGTACACGTCAAGTGTGGGTCGAGGGTTCGACCCACCCGATCAGCTCCCCGGCGGGGGCCCCGGGAACGGGCATCCGAGCAGCCATCCGGCCGCCGCGTCGACGTGGATCTCCGTGGTCGGGAACCACGGGACGTCCACGTCGTCGCCGCCGATGAGCAGCTCGATCTCGGTGCACCCGGCGATCACCCCCCGTGCGCCGTCGGCGACGAGGTCCCGGACGAGCTGGCGGGCGACCGCGCGGCTGTCCTCGGTGACCACGTCGTTGACCAGCTCGTCGTAGATGATGCCGTGGATGGCGGCCCGGCCGGCGGCGTCGGGGACCACCACCTCCAGGCCGTGGGCGCCGAGCCGTCCTCGGTAGAAGTCCCCCTCCATCGTGTAGGCGGTCCCCAGCAGCCCCACGCGCTGGATCCCGGCCGCACGCACGGCGGCGGCGGTGGCGTCGGCGATGTGCAGCACCGGCAGCCCGCTGATGCGCCGCACGTCGGCCTCGACGCGATGCATCGTGTTGGTGCAGATCATGATCGCGTCGGCACCGCAGGCACGGAGTCCACCGGCCGCCGCACCCAGCAGCCGGCCGGCACCGTCCCAGTCCCCGTCGGCCTGCAGGGCCTCGACCGCCGCGAAGTCGAAGGAGCGGACGACCAGGTCGGCGGAGTGAACCCCTCCGAGCGCGTCGTTCACGAGGCGGTTCAGGCGGCGGTAGGCCTCCAGCGTGGACGGCCATGCCATCCCTCCCAGCAGGCCCAGGCAGCGGTCGGCAGTCATGGACGGGACGGTAGCGGGCGGCGTGGCGGGGTCGCATCACCTCCCGTTTGTGTGGGTGCTCGCGGGGTAGAAGGGGCCGCACGGCGCGTCCCGCACCCCGACTGGCGCCACCCCCCATGCCGGAAACCGAACTCGTCGAACAGGCCACCAACGCCGCCCTGAGCGTCGGCGTGCTGGCGATCGCCGGGATCCTCGCCCTCGGCGTGCACCTGCTGGCCGTCCGGGCCATCTTCCGGCTGGGCCGATCGGACCGGTTCGCCCAGGAGGCAACCGCGCGGGCCAAGTGGCCGGCACGGACGACGTCGGTGCTGGTCGGCCTGCTCGGCGGGATGTTGTTCACCGAGCTGCCCGACGGAGTCACCGAGGGCCTCACCCACCTCCTCCTGGTGCTGGCCATCCTCGCCGGCACCGTCACCCTGATGCGCCTGGCCGTGGCGGTGGAGGTGTCGATCCTGTCCGGCCTGGACATGGAGGCCGAGGACAACTCCTGGGCGCGCGGCCGGACGACGCGCGCCATCCTCCTGCGCCGCATCTCCTCGGCGCTCATCCTCATGGTCGGGTTCGGCTCGGTGCTGCTGACCTTCGAGACGGCACGCACGGTCGGCACCTCGCTCCTGGCCTCGGCGGGGATCCTGGGCCTGGTCGTCGGTGTGGCTGCGCAGTCGACGCTGGCCAACATCGTCGCGGGCATCCAGATCGCCGTCGCCGAGCCGATCCGCATCGACGACGTGGTGGTCGTCGAGGGCCACTGGGGCAACATCGAGCAGCTGTCCCTCACCTACGTCGTGGTGCGCACCTGGGACCGCCGGCGGATCGTCCTGCCCACCTCCTGGTTCGTGTCGACGCCGTTCGAGAACTGGTCGATGTACGGCGCCCAGATCATCGGTGACGTGGTGTGGCAGCTCGACCACCGCGTGCCGATGGGTGCCATGCGGGAGGAGTTCCACCGCCAGGTCGAGGAACATCCGCTGTGGGACGGCGACGTGGCGGTGCTGCAGGTCATCGAGGTGACCGGGCCGACGGTGAAGGTGCGCGGCCTCGTCAGCAGCCAGAACTCTCACAACGCCTGGGACCTTCGGTGCGCGGTCCGCGAGGGGATCCTCGTGTGGCTGGCCGAGCACCACCCCCACGCGCTGCCGACCACCCGCCTGCTCGAGGCGGCGCCCGACCCGTCGACGCTGCGTCCCTCGTCGCCGCCCCCGGCGCCCATGCGCAGCCCCGGTCCCGACGACGTGCCGAACCCCGACCCCTCGCGTACCGGCGAGTGGCCGGTCATCGACCGCTGACGCGTGTCGGGCAACGGGCCGCCCGTCGCAAGGACCCGACACGCGGCCGGGGCTATCCTCCGTCGGGACCGCACCCGCTGGAGGAGGAACACCGTCGTGCCAGGCCCGTCCGCAGCCGGCCGACGTCCCGACACCGGCACACGGGGCGACCGCACCCGTGCCGCCGTGGTCGCCGCCGCACGGGATCGGTTCGCCGCCGACGGGTTCGAACGGGCCACGGGGGCCAGGATCGCGGCCGACGCCGGGGTGTCCGAGCCCACCATCGCCTTCCACTTCGGCTCCAAGGCGGGGCTGCTCGTCGCGGTCATGCAGGACTACTACGACGACCTGCTGCAGCACATGGACGCCGTCATCGACTCCGCCGATGCGCCGCTGGACCGCCTGACCGCCTTCGCACGCTGGTGGATGCCGCACACCGCTGCACACCAACCCCTGATGGCCGTCTTCGGGCGACAGGGCCGCCGCACGACCAGCGACGAGGTCGTGGAGGCGTTCAGGGCCTGCAACCGGCGGGTCACCCGGGTCGTCGACCGCCTCCTCGACGACCTCGTCCACACCGGGGTCATGCGGCCGGACGTCCCCACCCGGGTCGTGCGTGATGCGTTCTTCGGCACGACCGAACACCTGCTGCTCGGCCACGCCGCGACCGGGCGGCCCGACGACCTCGTCGCGGCCGCCGACGACGTGATCGACCTGCTGCTCAACGGCGCCGGGTCGCGCACCGATCCGACCCCGGGGCCACCCCCCGCCCCGCCGGGCCTGGCCGAGATCGACGCGAAGCTGGACCGGGTGCTCGCCCGGCTGGACCCACCGGACGGCAGGGCGTGACGCCGCGGTCCGTCGTGGTGCTCGGGCTCATGGGGGCGGGCAAGACGACCGTCGCCAGTGCCATCGCCCAGCACCTCGGGTGGCCGCTGCGGGACTCCGACATCGACATCGAGGCCGCCACGGGACGGACGGCAGCGGCGCTGGTCGCGGCCGATCCCGAGGCGCCCACCCTGCACGACCTCGAGGCGCAGCATGCGCTGGACGCCCTCGCCGAGGACAGGGTGGTCATCGCGGCCGCGGCGTCGGTCATCGAGCGGCCCGAGGTCCGTGCAGCGATGGCGGATGCCTTGGTCCTGTGGCTGGACGCCCCGGCGGAGGTGCTGGCCGCCCGCATGGCCAGCTCGGACCACCGGCCGGACTACGGCGACCCGCAGGAGGTCGTCCGCACCCTCGACCGCCGTCGGCGTCCGCTGTACCGCGAGGTCGCCGACGTGATCGTCGACGCCGCCCAGCCGGCCGACGCGGTGCTCCGCGCCGCGCTGGCCGCGGTCGACTGACCGCTCGACGGCAGCCCGAGGGCACGGGGTCGGGGGTGGGCGCGGACCTCGATGTCACACCTCCCACCTACACTTGATCGGTTCTGCCAAACTTCGGTCATGCCGAAGTTCGTCAACCGTGAACAAGAGCTGCGCGCCCTCACCCGTGCGTGCGATCCGGGCATGGCCGTGGTCAGCGGACGTCGTCGGGTGGGCAAGACCGCCCTGCTGGACCACTTCTCCACCGAGCGGGCGTCGGTGTTCCTGCCGGGCACGCGGGCCCCGATCGGAGAGGCGCTGCGCCGTCTGGAGGAGCGGGTGCGCGCGGTCGTCCCGCCGCAGGCCGGCGACCTGCTGGACCTCGGGCACTTCGAGACGTGGGACACCGCGCTCGGGTACCTGATCGCGCGGTCCATGGACGACCCGCTGCTGCTCGTCCTCGACGAGTTCCCCTACCTGTGCGAAGCCGACCCATCGTTGCCGTCGACCCTGCAGGCACGGTGGGACCACCGCGGCGAGTCACAGCTGTCGATCATCCTCGCCGGCAGCCACGTGGGCCTGATGGAGGAGCTGGTCTCCACCGACGCCCCGCTCTTCGGCCGTCCCGACATGCACCTGCGGCTCGGACCGTTCTCGTGGCGCCACGCGCCGCTTCTGGTCGGCGGGGACGACCCGGACGTGTGGATGGAGGCCTTCGTGACCCTCGGGGGCATGCCGCGGTACCTGGCGCTGTGGGATCCCCGCCACGACGCCGCGACCAACCTGGCCGAGCTGTTGGACGGGCCCGGCGCGCCGCTCGGCGACGAGGGCACCGTCGTCCTGCAGGAGCTGACCCCCGGCTCGGCGGCTGCTCGGGTGCTCGAGCTCGTCGCCCTCGATGCCTCCACCTTCACCACCATCCGGGACCGGGCGGGCCTTGCCCCCGCGACCACCAGCGAGGCGCTGACCAGCCTGGAGCGCCTCGGGCTGCTGGACCGCATCACCCCGGCCGGCGAGGACCCCCGCCGCACCCGCAGGGTCCGCTACCGGGTACGCGACCCGTTCCTGCGGCTCTGGCTCGGTGTGGTCCTCCCCCACCGTGACGCCTTCGAGCTCGGGCGGGGTGCGGCGGTGCTGCGACGCAAGGCCGACCGCATCGCTGCCTCACAGGCTGCGGCGTGGACCGGTGTCGCGGCCGACTGGATGGCCGAGCAGACCGGGGTGTCGTGCGGTGAGTGGTGGGGCGGACCGGGCGAGGACGTCGTCGACGTGCTCGGCGTCGACGGCGCCCATCCGGTGGCGGCGGCGTCCTGCCACTGGGCGTCGGGGGTCGACGGTGGCGTGTGGCGCGACCGGATCCTCCAGGCGATGCCGACGAGGCCCGACGAGGTGCACGTCATGGCCAGGGCGGGCGAGGGCGTGCTGACCCCGGCTGCCCTGCACCGCTGAGCGCGGCCGGGCCCACCGACCCCGAGAAGCGCGACGACCGCACCGAGTGGGTCGGGCGGCCGTCGCGTGGAGACTGTATCCGGGGCAGCACGGCTGCGCTGCCCCGGGAGGGTGTCAGGCCTTGACCGTCGGGAAGGTCGCGTCCTCCGGGTTGAAGGTCAGGCCGGCAGGTACCTCGCTTGCGTCGAAGACCCAAGCGGTCTGCGCCTCGTTGTAGGAGTCGACCTGCAGGGTGATCGTGCGCTCGATGGTGCCGTCGCCGTGCTCGGTCAGGAAACCGAGGTCGGTGAACGTCATGGTGGCGGACTCCGAGGCACCGGTGCTGCTCTCGATCCACATGAAGCCGTCGACGTCACCGTCGTAGAGGACGTTGCCGTCGACGGTCAGCGTCATGACCAGCGCCGGGAAGGTGACCGAGCCACCGGCGCCGGCGAGCAGGCGGTGCAGCTCGACGCCGATGCTGTCCAGGTTGCCCGTGAACGTGCCGGTCCAGATCGCAGAGTTGGTCGGGCCGTTCAGGGCGGTGCCGGACAGGATGTTGTCGTAGAAGCCGCAGCCACCGCCCGCGGTGAACGACGTGGTCGGGGCCGTGGTGTCCCAGGACGGCGTGTTGCCCTGGATGGCGTCGACGTTCTGCACCTTCACCGGGCTGGCGCAGTGGAAGTACGTCTGCTCGGTGCGCAGCGTCGGCTCGAAGCCGGGTTCGCCGGGCTGGGGGGTCGCGCTGGCCGGCAGGGCCAGCGCGGCGATCGCGAAGAGGGCGATGATGGTGGTCAGTCGTGCACGCATGGTGGCTCGAGGTCCTCCTGGAGGGTCGGTCGTGTCTGCCCGGTTCGACATGCACCCCCCGAACTCCTTCCTGCAGCTGATTGTTGTTCAGGACCACGTTCGGTGACCTCGCCCGGCCATCACGCCGAGGCGGTCCGCACGGGCCCGCCGCTACGCTGTCGACATGGGCTTTGTCACCAACGATCCGAAGAAGGCCGACGAGCAGCTGCCGGGTGCCACGGGGCTGATCGTGGACCTCGGCCTGATGTCGTGTCCCCAGTGCCGTCGCGAGGTGCCGGAATGGCGCGATGACTGCCCGGACTGCGGCGTGCGGGCCGTGCCCCGGTCCTCGCTGGCCTCGGCGGTCCCCGACGTCCCGGCCCACCTGCTGATGGACGACGACGAGGACGACGCCGACACCAGCGAAGACGCCGACGCCGACAACGACGCCGACGCCGACGAGGACTGACGCGCCGCTGCCGGGTGAGCCCAGCAGCGCACCACCGCCGGAAAGACCAAGACCGCCGGAAAAGACCAACACCGCCGGGACGATCGCTCGTCCCGGCGGTGTCGGTGGGGGGGTCGCTCGGCTCGGGGGCCGCTGACCATCACCTCGTCGTGCTGGTCGCGGGTCAACCCTGTCTTGGGTGGGGCATCACCTCGCGGCCCCACGACCCCTCCGGTGACGAGAACCCTACCGACAGATGTCGGGATCTGTAAAGGGTCTGTTTCCGGACAGTGTCACGGGTCCGCCGGACCGGCGATCCGGCACGCCCCGCCCGAGGCGATCAGACGCCGGCGTAGCTGTGCAGGCCCACCACGAACAGGTTCACCGCGTAGTACGTGATCAGCAGCGCGGTGAAGGCCGTCACGCCGACCCAGGCGGCGCGGCGACCGCGCCAACCGTAGGTCGACCGGGCGTGCAGGTAGGACGCGTAGAGGACCCACGTGACGAACGAGCCGGTCTCCTTGGGGTCCCAGCCCCAGTAGCGGCCCCAGGCCTCCTCCGCCCAGATGGCCCCGCACATGATCCCGAAGGTGATCAGGGGGAACGCGAACGCGGTGGTGCGGTAGGCGAGGTTGTCCAGCTTGGCAGCGGGCGGCAGGTACGGCACGGCGTACCAGACGCTCGACCCGATCAGCGCAGCCACGCTCGCGGCCAGCATGGCCGGCACGGGGGCGCGCCACACGACCAGCACGAACAGCAGCACACCGACGAAGGGCACGACCGGGAACAGCACGGGGTTCAGGACGTCGCGCTGGGCGGTGGCCGAGGCGATCTGGACGTCCTCGACGCCGACATCGGCGTCGGCGACACGACCCTCGACATCACCCTCGCCGGTGGGGGTCACCGTGGCCGAACGAGCGGCACCGACGGTCGAGCCCGTGAAGCTGCCCGTGCGGGCGAGCGTGGTCTCGGCGCGGTCCTTCACCAGGTACAGCGCGGTGGCCACGAACCCGACGATGAACACCGAGGAGGAGAACATCATCGCGCTGACGTGGATCTGCAGCCAGTAGGACTCCAGCGCCGGCACCAGCGGACCGGCATCGGTGAACAGCAGCAGGGAGGTGGTCATCATCAGCAGGGACCCCGCGATGACGAAGCCGACGAGATGACCGTAGCGACGCTGCACGACGACCAGCGCGGTGGCGATGGCGAGCAGCGCGATGCCCGACCCGTACTCGTACATGTTCCCCCACGGCACGCGACCGGCGGCGACGCCCCGCATGACGAACGAGGTCAGGTGCACGACGAAGCCGCCCACCAGGACGGCGAGGCCGAAGTGCCCGACACGGCGGCCGGCCGCCGTGGACGTCTGCACCCCGTCGGCGCTGACCCGCGTGAACGCCAACCGGAAGAAGTAGGCGATCATCGCGATCAGGTACACGAAGAAGGCGACGTTGAACAGCGAGTTGGACGTCTCGGCCAGCGCGAGGTCGGTCACGAGGGACTCCCTTGGGGGTCGGTCTGCGGCTTCGAGGGGGAAGGTGCGGCGATCCGGGCCGTCCCGAGGGTACCGGCGAGGCCGTCGACGATGTCATCGAAGGTCTCGGCGAACCGGTCGCGCCGGTGCAGCGCCACACCCGCGACGACGATCCGGTCGTCCCGGACCTCGACCCACAGCCGGCGGCGATAGGCGTACAGCGACGGGATCAGGCCCATCAGGACCATCGAGGCGCCGGTGAGGATCAGCCAGCGGTAGGGCTGGTGGCTGATCTGCAGGCCGCTCCACATCGTCAGGTCCGCGAACTCGACCTCGAACAGCCCACCGGCGAGGGCCACCGGGGTGCCCGGAACGATCATCGCGCGGTCGACCACGGCGCTCTCGGGCCAGTCCAGCCGGCTGATCGGCACGGTGCGGTCCAGGCCGAGGTCGTCGTCCAGGTACAGCGTCAGCAGCAGCCGGGGGTCGTTGGCCTCGGGCGAGTTGAACTGCACCGTGCCGTCATCGGCGAACTCCGCGTCGGGCAGGAACAGCACCTCGATGGCGATCTGCGGCAGGGGCGGGTCGGCCGCGGGGTTGCCGACGCTGACCTTGCCCCGTCCGGTCCAGAACCCGCCGTCCTGGCGAAGGATCAGCTGGTCCTCGAACAGCTCGGCGCCGTTCAGCCCGCTCCGCAGCGCCACGGTCGGCGCGAAGCCGAACGCCCGCTGGTAGTAGGTCAGGCCCTCGAAGTGCACGGGATGGTTGACGCGGATCTCCTCGGTGACCGTGCGCTCGCCGTCGGCGGACGTGAAGGTGACCGTGGACACGAAGTCGTCGGGGGTGAAGCCGTCGGGCAGGTAGGTCACCTCGAAGTCGTCGAGGGTCGTGATGTGCCCGTTGTGGCGATCGGTGTCCCACAGGGTCCCGGCCGTGAAGGTGTCGTAGCCGACCGGCGTGTCGGCGAACCGGGCCCCCTCCTCGAAGTCGATCTGCCCGGTGAACGTGAACGCCGCGCCGAGGGTCACGCCGATGAGCAGGACGTAGAAGCTGGAGTGGAAGACGAGGGACCCGAACTCGCGCCAGTGCCCGCGTTCGATGGCCAGCTGCGGGGCGGTGTCATCGGTGGTGACGACCCGCGTCCGGTAGGTGTGGAAGGCGCGCTCGGCCCGGGCGAGGACCTCGGTGGCCGTCAGCTCGGCCGGGACGGCCAGCTCGGCCCGGTGGGTCAGGCGGTCGAGGTTGCGGCCGCGGACCGGCGGCTTGCGGACGTTGCGCGCGAACGCGGCCCAACGGGGGACGAGGCAGCCGGTCAGGCTGACGAACAGCAGGACCGTCAGGACGCCGAACCACCACGAGCCGAACACGTCGTAGAGGGACAGGGCGTCCAGCACGGCCGAGACGGCAGCCCCGGGTCCTTCCTCGCCGGTTCGCCACAGGCGCACGGTCGAGGCGATGACGGGTTCCTGCGGGATGAACGTGGCGATCAGCGTGGCCACGGCCAACGCGAACAGCAGGACGAGGGCCGTCGACATCCGTCGCAGGCGTCGCCAGAGGCGCCCGGCGACCTCCCACGGGGTGGGAAGGAGGGGAAGTCGCGGGCCGGGAGGGCGGGGGGCGGCAGGCTGCTCGTCGTCGGCGGCCCGCGCCGGCACGGTATCGGTCATCAGCGCGTCACCGTCCAGTATGACCCGTCGTGGAGGGGGCGCCGAACCGACCGACGGACATGGCATCGCCGTTGCACTTCGCGCGCCTCGATCACGGACGGCAACGCGATGTCAACAGGTTGTCCACAGGTGTGGACGACGCGAGGGACGGGCTCGGCGACAACCGGTCAGATGGGCGGTTCGAACCCGCTGATGAAGGGTCGCGTCCACTCGATGAACCGGTCCCACAGGCCGGTCGTGATCGCCAGGCCCACCAGCGCCAGCATGATGCCACCGCCGACCTGCAGCCGGGCGGCGTTGCGCCGCAGGAAGCCCAGCACGCGGCCGAGGCGATGGAAGAGCAACCCGAAGAGGATGAACGGCAGGCCCAGGCCGACCGCGTAGACGAACGCCAGCACGCCGCCGCGCACCGACGAACCGCCACCGGAGGTGACGGAGAGGGTCAGGATCGCCGCGAGCGCCGGTCCGATGCAGGGCGTCCAGCCGACGCCGAACACGAAGCCGAGCGGCAGCGCACCGAGCACGCCCTTGTCGATGGCGTTGTCGGTGATGCGTGCCTCGCGTCGCAGGAAGTCGAAGGGCAGCAACCCCGTGAACGCGATGCCGAGGAGCATCACCATCAGGCCCAGCCCGATCTGCCAGGGACGGGTCGCGAGGGTCCGCGAGAGCGAGCCGGCCGTCAGGCCCAGCAGCGTGAACGGGATGGCGAAGCCCAGCACGAACAGCAGACCACCGCTGAGGACCCTCGCGCGCGCGGCGGCCCCACCGCTGCCCTCGCGGATGTCGGCGCCCGACAGCCCGGTCATGTACGCCAGGTAGCCCGGGACCAGCGGGACGACGCAGGGGGAGGCGAACGAGACGATGCCCGCGATCAGCGCCACACCTGCGGCGACGATCAGGTTGGCGTCGGTGATCGCGGACTGGGCCTGCTGGGCGATGTCGCCCGCCTGGGCCAGCACCGGGACGAGCAGGGCGGTCACGCGGGCTCCGAGGCGAGCTGGTCGAGGAAGGGCACGAGGTCGGCCATGGTGACTGCGCCGAACAACCGGATGGCCACCCGATGTTCCCGATCCAGCAGGATCGTCGACGGGAGGGCTTCCGGGGCGATCCCGCCGAACGCGCCGGCGATGGTCGACCCCTCGTCGTACCACGACGGGTAGGTGACGCCCTGGTCGCGCTCGAAAGACCGGGCGTTGACGATCGAGTCCTGCACGTTGACCCCCACGATGTGCAGGTCCTCGCGGGTCTCGTCCAGCTCGACGAGCTCGGGGATCTCCCTGGCACAGGGTCCGCACCAGGAGGCCCAGAAGTTCACCAGCGTCGGGGTGCCGACGAGGGAGTCCAGGCACAGCTCCTCGTCATCGGTGGTGGTCCCGCACACATCGGGGGCGGGCTCGCGATCGGCCGGGTCGATCAGCTCCAGCGAGCCGATGAACGTGCTCCCGGCGCCCGCCTCGTTCTCGGAGATGCCGAGGGTGCAGGCGGAGCCGAAAACGGCGAACGCCAGCAGCAATGCTGCCGACGTTCGCGTGAACGAATGGCGGGTCACGCCGAGACGGTCGCCTTCTCCTCGACCTCGACGGTCTCCTCCGTCTCGGCCAGCTTCTCCCTGTTCGCGCGGGACTCGTCGCGAGCCAAGAGCACCATGTGCAGGGCGAACAGCAGCGCGGTCGCACCCAGCATCAGGTAGCTCGGGAAGGCCGGGGCCCCGGCGTCGAAGAACGCGAAGAGGGTGATGTCCTCGCCACGGGCGTCGGACCCCTCGGGCGCCACCTCGCCGACCTCGTTGCAGCCCTCGGGCAGGTTGCCGTCGTTGTCCATCTGGCAGGTGCGGCCGAAGGTCACGGCGATGATCGGACGGTCGTTGTCAGACGTGGCGTACTGGATCTCGACCGGCTCCTCCAGCCCCGTCAGCAGGGAGGTGTAGGGCTCGCTCAGGCCCGCGAAGACGTTGCCGATCTCCGCGATGCCGTCCTCGAGCAGGTCCTCCTCGATCGTCGGTTCGTCCTGGAACCCGTCGGGGTAGCCAGCGATGACGTTGTAGGGCGAGCCGTCCTCGGTCACGGCCAGGGCGTCCTGGGCCAGCGGGACCCAGATCGGCAGGTACTCGTCCAGCTCCTGGCCCGGGAGGTTCTGGGGGCCGGTGAACGCCGGGGTGCCCGGCGCGCCGAAGGTCCAGAACAGCGCGAAGAGGAAGATCGAGCCCCACAGGGTGACCGACATGACCAGGTAGCCCAGCCGCGTGCCGAGGTTGGACCGCAGCAGCATGAAGATCGGGCCGACGAAGAGCAGGATGCCCAGCGGGACCGAGATCTTGGCCCACGGGCTGTCTGCCGGGATGCCGCCCTCGGTGGCGAGGACGATCAGGGAGGTGAGAGTGCTCATCGGGGCCTAGACCTCGGTGGAGTCGGAGTCGGAGTCGGCCTCGGCGTCTGCCTCGGCCTCGTCGGCCGCGGGCTGCTCGACGGGCTCGCCGACGCCGGGGGTCTGGTACAGCGTTGCGTCGTCCGGCAGCGTGGCCGGCTGCGCCTCGTGCAGGTAGTCGATGATGCGCGACAGGGCGTCGTCGTCGTACCGCGCGTCGGGGTACATGTAGGCCTCCTGCCACGGCGGCATGATGTTGCCGGGCTGGATGGCGATGCCGTTCTGCAGGATGCCGAGGATGGTGTCGTCGCTGTGGCGCTCGGTGACGCCGATCAGGGACGGACCGACGATGCCCTGCAGCTCGCTGCCGTGGCACCGGGCGCAGTTCTGCTGGTACAGGTCCTCCCCGGACACCGCTTCACCGGTCTCGGTGTTGACCGCCGGGCTGGCTTCGGTGACGTCGCCCTCCTGGTTGGTCAGCAGCCAGTCGGTGATGGCCTCGATCTGGAAGTCCGTCATCGGTCCGCCGTAGGCCGTACCCCACGTCGGCATCGGGGTCCCCGGACGGCCACGGTGCAGCGTCGTCTCGATGTGGTCCCGGATGTCGGTGACGACACGGCTGTCCTCGTACCGGCTGACGATGTTCAGCAGGTTCGGGGCGGGCCAGGCGTCGGAGCCGTAGGGCGACAGGGCGGCACCACCGCGGGCGTCGGCGCCGTGGCACTCGGTGCAGTTGGCCTGGTAGAGCGCCTCACCGCTGGAGTAGTCGCGGGCGAACAGGCCCTCCTGCTTGTCCTGCGCACGGATGGGCTCACGCAGCCAGTACGCCGGCAGGAAGATGGCGAAGAACAGCGTCAGCACGACGCCCCACGTCATCAGCCGCTCGAGGTGGTTGCCCTCGAGCTCGTCGTCGGCGTACATCGGCCGCATGGCCGGCGGAATGGCGCTGGACAGCTTGCGTCGGGCGTTGCCCGATGCCAGAAGCAGCACGAGGGTGATCCCGGCGCCGATGGCCAGGATCACGATTGCGATCGAAACAGTGCTCACGCGTGGTTACCTCGAGGGTCTCGCAGATGCGACGCGGACGGCTGGCGTTGGCTAGCCGTTGCAGTTCGGCCCGGCGGCGGGTTCGCCGAGGGCCTGGGTGGTGCGGGTCGGGCCGGTGACGACCTGGCCGGTGTTGACGAAGATGTTGCCGTCACGCACCTCGGTCGGGAAACGGTCCAGGCCGCGGGGGGCCGGTCCGAACTGGTACTCGCCCCAGCGGTTGTAGCGCGACCCGTGGCAGGGGCACTCGAACCACTTGGAGGTCTCGCACCACGGGACACGACAGCCCAGGTGGACACACTTCTGGTAGATCGCCATGGCCGGCGACTCGCCGTTCAGGTCGGCGTACACGCCGTCGCTGTCCTTGGAGGCGTCGTAGGCGACCATGTACAGGCGCCCGGCCGGGTACTCGAGGCGGCCACCGCCGTCGGCGATGCTCGCGAGGACGTCGTCGACGCTGCCGAGGTTGATGACGGCACCGAAGCCGCCGCCGAGGCGGGGCCAGATGAAGCCGAGGGCCGACAGGCCGAAGGCACCGGCGACGCCACCCCAGGACGCCAGCCACGCGTTGCGCAGGAACTGGCGACGGTCGGGGCCGGTCGGCTTCTTGCGCTTGGGCTTGGCGGGAGCGCTGCTGCCGCCGCCGTCGGCGGCGGAGGCCATCAGGGCGATGCCGATCCCGCAGTCGGGGTCGGCGAGCCCGGGGGTGACCTCACGGGTGCGCTGCGGCGTGGCCGCGAGCTCCGCAGCCATGGACTGCAGGATCGGGCGGAGCCACCAGAAGGCGAGGACCAGGAGGCCGGCGACGGTGGCGAGGAGGAGGAGAGGAAGAGACATGAGGGACACCTAGATCTCGAAGAACAGGCCGTCGACCCAGGGCCAGACCCAGTTGAATCCCGGACCACGGAAGAACGAACCGATGAGGGTCAGCACCGCCGAGGCGCCGAGGAACATGCTCATCATCACGTAGGCGAACTTGCGGTTGTCCGGCTTCACCGACGGGTTCTTGTCCAGGTACGGGATCGCCATCAGGCCCATGAGGCCGACGATGCCCGGGATGGTCACACCGGCGATCATCGGGTGGAAGTACCGCAGGAGCTCCTGCAGGCCGAGGAAGTACCACGGCGCCTTGGACGGGTTCGGGGTCTGGTTCTGGTTGGCCAGCTCGCGCAGCGGGAACGCCGGCGTGATGGACAGCAGCAGGATGAAGGCCGTGACGGCCAGCAGGCAGACCAGCTCGGAGGACAGCAGGTGCGGCCAGGTGTAGACCTTGTCCTCCTGCTTGCCCTTGATCTGCTGGATCCCCGACGGGGGGACCATCGCGAGCAGGCGGTGGGTGTGCTTCTGGCCGGCCAGCTTGGCCTCGGGCGTCTGCAGGTCGGCGACCTTGCCCGACTTCTTGGAGAGGGCCTCGGCGACGCGCTTCTGGCGTTCCTCGGCGCTCATCATGCCGGTGGGGGCACCGGCGTCGGCCACGGCGGTCGCGGCACCGCCGCCACCTCCGCCGCCCCCGCCACCGGCGGCAGCGGCCTTGGCCTTCTGCTCCTCGAACGACTTCGGGCCGAGCGTCTCGCCAGCAGCCTTCTTCTGGGCCCGGACGAACGCCGCCTTCGCCTTGGCGCGGGCGATGCGCTCGCTCTTGCCCTCGGCGATCAGCTTGTCGTATACGGCCTGGTCGATCTCGACTGATTCAGACATCAGTGCCTCCTACAGCGGACCGGAGATACCGCCGTCCTTGCGGATCCGCCAGAAGTGGACCGCCAGGAACAGCGTGGTGACGAACGGGAGGGCGAGGACGTGCAGCACGTAGAAGCGCAGCAGCGTCTCGGGGCCGACCTCGACCCCGCCGAGCAGGACGAACTGGACCTGCTGGCCGAAGACCGGGGTGAAGCCCGCCATCTGCGAACCCACGGACACGGCCCAGATCGCCAGCTGGTCCCACGGCAGCAGGTAGCCGGTGAAGGCCAGCAGCAGGGTGAGGAGCAGCAGGATCACGCCGACGACCCAGTTGAACTCGCGCGGCGGCTTGTAGGCGCCGTGGTAGAAGACCCGCGCCATGTGCAGGAACACGGTCAGCACCATGAGGTGGGCCGACCAGCGGTGGATGTTCCGTACCAGGTCACCGAACTGCACCTGGGAGATGATCCGCTGCATGTCGGCGTAGGCGAGCTCCTGACCGGGACCCGCGGCGGGCCGGTAGAAGAACATCAGGAAGATGCCGGTGATGGTCAGCAGGATGAACAGGAAGAAGCTGGTCCCGCCGAGGCAGTAGGTGTAGGTCAGCTTCAGACCATGCCGCTTCACCTTCACGGGGTGCAGGTGGTACAGGATGTTGTTCATCGCCGCGAGGGCACGGTCGCGCGACGTGTCGCGGTAGCCCTTGCGGTAGATGGAGCCCGGCCGGAAGATCGACTTCCAGACGACGTTGTCCTGAACCTGCTTCTTCAGCTCGTCCGGCTTCGGCGGCTTGGGGATGGAGAGACGTGACACGAGGGGTGAACCTTTGCGTTACTTCGGGCTGTGCACGGGGTGGGGTGGGCCTAGGACTCCACGCGCCCGAGCCAGAGCGCGTCGGAGGGACACCGCTCCACGCAGATGGCGCAGCGGGTGCATTCGTTGTCGTCGATGATGAACGTCGCCGAGGATGACTGGGCGAGGGTCATGACCTCGGGGTTCTCGGCGTCGGTGATGACGTCGGGGGCCAGCATCCAGATGCACTCCCAGGGACAGACGTCCTCACAGGCACGGCAGAGGATGCAGAGCTCGGGCGTCAGGCCGATGTGGCGCTTGGGCTTGACGCGCTCCTGCAGCCACGACGGGTCGACGGTCTCGATCCGGTAGTCGTCGTAGATCTCGGGGTGCAACCCCTGATCGGTGAGACCCATTACTTGTAGCCCCCTGACTGTTCACGGGCTTCTTCGCCCTCGGCGAGGCCGCGGGGGTACCGCTTCTGGACGGCCAGGGCGATGGCACCGAACAGGCCCATGGCCACGAAGGTCTCGACCATCACGATCGAGTCGCGGAACACCTGGTAGAAGTTGCCCATGACCACGAAGTCGCCGATGGCGATCTGGCTGGGCACGATCTGGTCGGTGAGGGTGTCCTTGGAGCCGTCCAGGAAGTAGATCCATGCCGACGGCAGGATCCCGAAGGCCCAGAGGGCCGCGATGAACGCGGCGCAGCAGCCGAGGGTTGCCGACACCCAGCCGTACGTGTCGCGGGTGCGCATGGCACCCACGGTGAAGGCTGCGGTCAGGACGATGCTGCCGATGGTGACGAACAGGCCCTGCCACGTGTCACCGAACTGCCACAGCTCCCGGAACACGTCGGGGATCGTGGTGAAGAACTCCTGGATCACGCCTGATCACTCACTTCGTCCACTTCGGTCAACCTTTCAACTGCCGGATGGCGGGAACACCGGGTCTCGATGCCGGCCTCGGGCGCTCTGGTCTCCATCCCGGCACGACCTGCCTCGGATGGAGTGCTGATCCTACCCGGACGGGCCCCCGGCCTGCGAACCGTGCAGCGTTCAGGGGTGCCTTCGGTTGCCGTTGGACCGCCCGACGACCTGCTGGTTCGCCTGGTTCTAGAGCTGCACGTCGAGGTGTTCGGCCAGCAGCGCGGCCATCGCGTCGACGGTCAGGGGGCCTGTGTGGCGGTAGCGGATGTCCCCGTCGGGGCTGACGAACAGCGTCGTCGGCATCCCGAAGCCGTTGGTGGCGTTGAAGTACTCGCCGCGGGGGTCCCGCACCAGGTCGTAGGTGATGCCGAGGTCCTCCACGAACGGCGGGGCGAGCGCCGGGGAGTCCTGGGTGTTGATGCCGATCAACCGGAAGCGGCCGTCGGAGGCCTCGTGGACGTCCTGGAAGTCGGGCATCTCCGCCACGCAGGGGGCGCACCAGGTGGCCCAGAAGTTGATGACGAGGGGTTCTGCCCCGAGCCAGGCCTCGACGTCGACGGGGGTGTCGTCGGCGAAGGCGCACAGCTGTGCCGGCGGGAGCACGTCGGGTTCGGCCTGCGGGGCAAGCCCCCCGCCGTCGACCAGCGCGGGGTCGGCCTCGGCAGGTGGGCCGCCGCACGCGACCGTGGGACCGCCGTCGGCGCCGTCCCCACCGGCGGCCAGCGCGAAGGCGGCGACGCCGAGGGCGACGACCGCGACGATGCCGATCAGCAACGTGCGACCCGAACCGCCGCCGGGGGTCGGCGAGGTGTCGACGTCAGCGGCCTCCGGGGCCGGCGCGGGCGGGGCTGCGTGATCGGGCGAGGGTCGGTTGTCGGACGTGCTCACCCGGCCACGGTATCGACTCGGCGGGGCCGGTACCCCATCACCCCAGCAGCGCTGCGATGTCCTCCGCGGTCAGCCGCGAGCCGAAGGACTGTCCCCCGTCCATCACGCCGTCGAAGAGCGCGGCCTTGCGCTGGCTGAGGTCCAGCACCTTCTCCTCGATCGTGCCTGCCGCGATAAGCCGGTAGACCATCACCCGCCGGGTCTGGCCGATGCGGTGGGCCCGGTCGACGGCCTGCGCCTCGGTGGCGGGGTTCCACCACGGGTCCAGCAGGAAGCAGTAGTCGGCCTCGGTCAGGTTCAGGCCGACCCCGCCTGCCTTCAGGCTGATGGTGAACACCGGGGCGTCGCCCTCGGTGAACGACCTGACGACGGCCCTGCGGTTGCGGGTGGACCCGTCGAGGTGCACGTGGTCGATGCCCTCGGCGTCCAGCCGTTCGCGCACCAGGTCCAGGAAGCTCGTGAACTGGCTGAAGACGAGGGCACGGTGCCCGCCCTCGACGACCTCGTGCAGGTGGTCGACCAGCACGTCGAGCTTGGCCGAGGCGACGGCGTGGTGGCGATCCTCGACCAGGCCGGCATGGAGGCTGGCCAGCCGCAGGAGCGTCAGGGATCGCAGGACGGTGAAGCGGTGCTCGTCGAGGTCGCCCATCAGCCCCAGCACCTTCTTGCGTTCCCGCTGCAGCCAGCCGTCGTAGACCTTGCGGTGCGCGGGCGTCAGCGCGACGGACAGGACCTGCTCCTGCTTCGGCGGCAGGTCGGCGGCGACCTGCTCCTTCGTCCGGCGCAGGACCAGCGGCCTGATGCGGCGTCGCAGGCGGGCCAGCCGTACCTCGTCCCGGTTGCGCTGGATCGGTGTGGCGTAGACCTCCTTGAAGGTCGACGGGTTGGGGAACAGGCCGGGAGCGGTGATGGACAGCAGCGACCACAGTTCCATCAGGTCGTTCTCCATCGGCGTGCCGGTGATGGCCAGCGCGAAGGGGACCCGCAGGCGGCGAACGCAGCCGTACAGCTTGGATCGGGGGTTCTTGACCGCCTGCGCCTCGTCGAGCAGCAGGCCCGCCCAGGCGACCTGCCCGTAGGCCTCGGCGTCCAGGCGGAAGCGCGTGTAGCTGGTGATGACGACGTCGGCGCCGTCGGCCACCGCTGCGGCCGTCGTGCCCAGCGTGTCCAGCGTCGCGCCGACGGTGCGCACGTCGAGCCCGGGTGTGAACGTCGCAGCCTCGTGGGCCCACCCGTGGACGACCGATGCGGGGGCAAGGACCAGGAACGGCCCCGTCGCCGGGTCGGCCTCGCGCGCCCGACACATCACGGCGAGCGCCTGGAGGGTCTTGCCCAGCCCCATGTCGTCGGCCAGGATCCCACCCAGCCGGTGGTCCATCAGGAACGACAGCCACGCGAGGCCCTCCCGCTGGTAGGGACGCATCGTGCCCCGGAACCCACCGGGCACGTCGACGTCGGCGACGACGGCCTCCGTCCCGTCCGGACCGGCCAGCGCCGCCAGGTCGGCCAGCGCCTCCACCTGGGCTCGCCACTCCTCGGCCTGTGCGGTGACGACCCCGAGGGTCGACAGCTGCTCCCACAGGTCGACCTGGTAGCGGCTGACGCGAAGCTGGCCGGCCTGCCGCTCCTGCAGCGCGGTGGCCTCCTCGATCAGCTCCCGCAGCTGCTCCAGCTCCGGTGTGCGCAAGGACAGGTGGGCCCCGTCGGGCAGGACGAGCCGTGTCCGGCCGTCGGCGAGGGCGGTGAAGACCGTGCCGAGCAGGACCGACCGGCCGTCGACGGACAGTGACACGTCGAGGTCGAACCAGTCGCGTTCCTCCGGTGCGAGGCGGGTCGCGAGGTGCACCTCGACCGATCCGTCCACGTCGCGGTAGTCGGGCAGGCCGTCACCGAGGACCTCCACCGCGACCGCCGGGTGGGCCTCCAGCGCCGGGACGACTCGGGTCGCCAGGTCCACCGCGGCCTCGCCGTGGACCTCGGTCGACGCGGGGAGGTCGCCCAGCAGCGGGCGCAGGTCGGCCAGCAGCGCATTCTCCGCGTCCGGGTCGCGCCACGGGGCCCCGTGGCCGTCGACGAGCGGGCTGTCGCTGGGGTTGTCGTCGATGCGGTACCGGACCAGCCATTCGGTCCGCAGCAGGTCGGCACGTTCGGGGTCGATGCGCAGCAGGAGCGTCGGCGGGCCGATCGTGGGCGGCGCGAAGGACCCGTCGCTGGACGTCACGCGGACCAGGCGCTGCAGCCGCAGGTACCCGTCGGTGGCGAACCGGTCGCGGTCGGCCGGCGGGACGGCGACGCGGCTGCCGGCGATGGCAGCCCGGCAGAGGGTCATCGGCGCGGTGCGGGCCAGCGGGGCAAGGACCAGCCCGACGTCCTCGCCCGGTTCGGGGGCCACGACCATGCCATGGGCGGGATCGCCCACGGCCGCCAGCGGGGTGCGCCGGGCCTCGCCGGCCCAGACCGACGGGGTCAGCAGGCGGGACCCGTCGGGGGTGTCGGTGACGTCGACACGCACCTCCGCCGCGTGGGGTGGCAGCAGGGCAACTCCCTGCGCACCTGCCTGACCGGTGCGCAGGACCATGCCGGCCTCGGCACCGGCCGCCAGCAGCGCCCACAGCTGGGGATGGGGGAACTCGGCCAGGTCGAGGTCCCGGGCGGCCGAGCTGTAGGCGCCGAACTGCGACGTCACCGCCGACAGCGCATGGATGGCCTTCGCGATGCGGACGTGCTCGGCCTCGAAGGTCTCTGCCTGCCCCCAGCGCGACCCCGACCACGTCGAGATCGACCGCCACTCGAGCGTGCCGGTGACCCATCCGCGCCCGCTGGGCTTGACCAGCCGCATGCCGACCCGTCCGTGGTCCCCGACCGACACCAGCAGGCCGAGGGGGACGACGTCGGCGTCGGCCACGTCCTCGCCGAGGGTCCAGGCGTCCAGCGCCCGGTCCCACTCCGCCCGCGGACCGGACGCGCCACCGGTCGACCTGCCGTTCGCGGTCATGCCGCCGATCAGCGCGACGGCGGCCACGTGCTTGCAGTCGCGCTGCATCGGGCAGGTGCACTCGCCGCCGACGAACTGCTCACGGCCCCGGTGCACCCGCCAGACCGCGGTCGCCTCGTACAGGCGTCCGGCACTTCCGCGGACCGTCCCGAACAGCGACAGGTCCGAGGGGTTCCAGGCAGCGTCGAGCACCCGTCCGTCGGCGGCGTACCGCTGGCCCCGGTCGGTGAAGACGGGTCCCAGCACCCGGGCGACATCGGCCCGGGACATCGCAGGGGGTCGTGCGCCCACGGTGGGTCAGCCGACGATCTCGCCGGAGGCCAGCACCAGCCGGACGTCGTCGTAGCGGGAGGGATCCTCGAACGGGTCCCCGCCGAGGACCACGAGGTCGGCCAGCAGCCCCTCGGCGATGACGCCCGTGTCCAGCGACAGGTACGCCGCGGCGTCCGATGTGGCCGAGCGAAGGACTTCCTCGGGGGTCATGCCCGCTGCCAGCATCGCCCGCACCTCGGTCACCTCGATTCCCGGGGCGGTCCCGCCGTTGCCGAGGTCGCTGCCGTACAGCACCTCGCCGCCGGCCTCGCGGAAGGCCGCGAGCGCTTCGAGCGCCGAGGGGTCGTCGCCCCGGATCTCCAGGGTCGGGACCAGCACCATGGCGGCGGCGGCTGCGGCCTGCATCTCGGTGGGGGTGACGTCGTGCAATGGCAGGTGGCACAGCTCGCGGACCCCACCCTCGATGGCGCGTTCGAGGGCCGCCGCTGATCCGCAGTGCGCGGTGGTGCGCAGGCCGGACTCGCGGGCGGTGGCCACGATCGCCTGCAGGGTCTCGAGGTCGAACAGCGGCCGACCCTCGGAGTCCTCCAGCGCCACCTTGATCACGGTCGCCCCCGATCCGGTCTGCTCGCGGACGGCGCTGACGGCGTCCTCTGCGCTGGCGATCTCTCGGGCGGTGCCGTCATCGCCCCACGATCGGCTGGGGTACCCCCCGATCGGGGTGAGGATGCGCCCCGCGATCAGCACCTTCAGCGGGGTGGTGCCGATCAACGACTGCGCTGCGGTCGGCGGGCCGCCGAGGTCGCGGACGGTCGTGACGCCGCCGGCGAGCACCTCCGCGGGCGTCGAGAACTGCATGTGCACGTGGCTGTCGACGAACCCGGGCACGATCCATCCGCCGTCGAGGTCGAGGGTGCGCACACCGTCGGGCGGCTGCTCGCCGACGCCATGGATGCGGCGGCCGAGCACCGTCACGGTGATCGGCTGGTCCGGGCTGCCCGGCTGCCGGACGCCGGTGATGGCGAGCGGTTCCATGTCCATCGGGTCGCGGTCCTCCAGCTGCTCGACGTCGATCACGTCCGGATCATCCTCGCTGCACGCCGCCAGCGCTGCTGACATGCCCGCGGCGGCGAGGACACCGGCCCGACGGAGGACGTGTCGTCGGGTCAGCTGCGTCCCCGCGACGCGCTGTCTATCCGGCAAGGGTGGCCGCGACGCGGGCCGCTGCCGCGACCGTGGCGTCGATGTCGTCCTCGGTGTGGGCGGTCGAGACGAACATGGCCTCGTAGCCCGACGGCGGCAGGTAGTGCCCCTCGGCGAGCATGCCGTGGAAGAACCGGCCGTAGCGGTCGTGATCGGCCGCCTTGGCCCCGTCGTAGTCGGTGACCGGCGAACCGGTGAAGAACAGCCCGAACAGGTTGCCGGCCCGCTGGATGCAGGCGGGGACGTCGGCGTCGGCGAACGCGCCGAGGAGCCCGCGGACAAGCCGGTCGGCGAGGGCATCCAGCCGTGCGTAGGCGTCGGCGTCGAGCAGGCGCAGCTGGGTCAGGCCCGCCGCGACCGCCACCGGGTTCCCGCTGAGGGTGCCTGCTTGGTAGACGGGGCCGACGGGGGCCAGCTGCGACATGATCTCGCGCCGTCCGCCGAACGCGGCGAGGGGGAAGCCGCCCCCGACGACCTTGCCGAAGGCGATCAGGTCGGGGTCGAGGCCCAGCAGCTCGGTGGCACCGCCCCGGGCCAGCCGGAACCCGGTCATGACCTCGTCGACCAGCAGCAGGGCACCGTGTTCGCGGGTGATGTCGCGCAGGAACTGGTGGTAGCCGTCCGCGGCGGGGACGACGCCCATGTTGGCGGCGACCGGCTCGCAGATGATCAGGGCGATGTCGTCGCCGTGTGCCTCGAAGGCGGCGGTGACGGCCGCACGGTCGTTCCACGGCACGACGATGGTGTCGCCGGTCGCGCCTGCGGTCACGCCCGGTGAGTTGGGCAGGCCGAGGGTGGCCACGCCGCTGCCGGCCTCGACCAGGAGCGCGTCGCCGTGGCCGTGGTAGTGGCCGGCGAACTTGATGATCTTGTCCCGTCCGGTGAACCCGCGGCCGATGCGGATGGCGCTCATCGTCGCCTCGGTCCCCGAGGAGACGCAGCGGACCTGGTCGACGCCGGGGATGCGGTCGACGATCTCCTCGGCGAGCTCCACCTCACCGCGGGTCGGCGCCCCGTAGGAGGATCCGGAGCGGGTGGCCTCGATGGCGGCGGCGACCACGTCCGGGTGGCTGTGGCCGAGGATGAGCGGCCCCCATGACATGACGTAGTCGATGTAGGTGCGGCCGTCCTCGTCGGTGACGCGGGGGCCCTCCCCCTTCGCCATGAACCGTGGGGTGCCGCCGACGCCGCGGAAGGCGCGAACGGGTGAGTTCACCCCGCCGGGGATCACGGCCTCGGCGCGGGCGAACAACGACTCGGACACGGGCACTGAAGCAGGGGTGGTGGACACGGGCCGCAGCGTAGCGGCGACCCCGACGACCGACGACGCCGGGTGGCTCAGCGGTTGCCGTCCAGCCATCGGAGGACGGTGCTGCGCCACCCCGGCCGGTCCTCCACGAGCTCCGGGCCGTCCCATGTGGTGGTCATGTTGATGCCGTCGAGGGCGTCGGCGACGGCTCGGCGGACCCGCGTGGTCCACGACCGGCACACGGAGACGGCGGTCGCGGCACCGCCGGCGGTCCAGACGCCGAAGGTCAGTCCGAACTGGCCGAGGTCGGTGAACCCGCCGGCCGCGTCCGGGATGATCGTCGCCGCGCCGACGCCGAAGGCCACACCTGCCAGCGTCGAGCCGGCGGCGATTGCCACGCCGGTCTTCTGAATCTTCCGGGTGTCCGCCTCGACGGTGACGACCGTCGCGTCGTCGAGCGCCTCGACGGTGACGTCGACCTCGTCGAGCCCGCGGAGGATGCCCGTGGCGCGGGGGCTGCCGAGGCCGCGCTTGATCTCGGTGACGACCCGCGCGTCCTTGCCCCAGCGTTGCCTGCCGGCGCTGGTGCCACGCATCCGCATGCCCTCGTCGGTGGTCATCCACCGGTCCACGGCCTGGCGGGCCGCGTCGACGTCGACGGGAACCGACGTCGCGCCGGTGATGCGAGCCGGCCCGAGCAGCCGTTCGGTCGTGCTCGGCTCGTGCTCGACGGCGCCCGCCAGCCGGACGTCGAGCGCGGCCCGGCGCACGAGGTCGGGGGAGACGCCCAGCTGTCCGGCCACCTCGGCGACCTCCTCCAGGGTCAACCCGTCGGGTCGTCCCAGATGGGCGTCCTGCAGCTCCAGCGCCCGGGCGATGACCCGTTCGGCGTGTGCGCGGTCCAGCCGGACGTCGTCGGCCGTGGGGGCGGAGGGGGACGACTGGGCGACGGGGTGGTCGGCCTCCCCGCGCGGGGTGGCGGCTGCTGCCGGCTCGGCGGCAGGGGGCGGGGCCTGCTGGACGGCCTCACCCGACTCGGGCCGTTGGTTCATGTCGTTCCGCCCCTCCTGCGGTGGGTCAGCTGCCGACGCCGCCGTTGACCTTGTCGGTGTCGGGCAGGCCCTCGGGGACCACCCCGAAGTTGTCGTCGTACAGCGCCTGGATCCGGTCGAGCTCCTCGGCCGTCAGGTCGCGCTTGTCGGGGGCAGCGGCGAACTCCGCGATCTGCTCGCTGCCGTAGATGTTGGGAAGCGTGGTGACGCAGCGGTCGTGGGACAGCACCCACTTCAGCGCGGCCTGGCCCAGCGTCATGCCGGTACCGCCACCAGCCTCGGTCAGGAAGTCGAGCGTGGCGACCTTCTGGACACCCTCGATCAGCCACGAGCGGGGACGGTGGCGGCGGTGGTCGTTCTTGGGGAACACGTGGTCGGCGGTGAGGTTGCCCTCCAGCATCCCCGAGGAGTGGGGGACCCGGACGATCATCGTCCGGCCGGTCTCCTCCGCGACCTCCAGCAGCTCCTTGCCCGGCGACTGCTCCAGCATGTTGAAGATCATCTGCATGCCGTGGACGTCCCGGGTGCGCATCGCGTGCACACCCTCCTCCAGCCAGCCGATCTTGGGGCCGAGCGCCACGCCGTAGGCGCGGATCTTGCCGGCCTCCTTGGCGTCCTCGAGGAACGCCCACAGGTCGTCGGCGTCGATGTGGGCCATCCGCGGGTTGTGCAGCTGGTAGAAGTCGATCGTGTCGACCCCCAGGCGCTTCAACGAGTCGTCCAGCCGCTGGGAGATGTAGCCCACATCGGTGCGGTGGGCCCGCTCCTGCTGTCCGACTCGCTGGTGGTCCGACGTGATGTCGTAGCCGAACTTGGTCGCGATGACGACCTCGTCACGGATCGGCGCGATGGCCTCGCCCAGCACCTCCTCGGCGTACCCCTCGGCGTAGGCGTCGGAGGTGTCGAAGAACGTGATGCCGTGGTCGAAGGCCTCGCGGTGCAGGCGCAGCGACTCCTCACGGGTGTAGTCCCCCCACCACCCGGTGGTGACGGTCCAGTTCCCGAACCCGACCTCGGAGACATCGATTCCTGGTGCAAGCTGGCGGTAGCGCATGGGACCGAGCGTACCGCCGTGCGCCCCGACGGCCTCGGCCGATCGGCCTCACTGGATCGGGTCGACCACCACACGCGACACGGCGCCTGCCACGACGGTGAAGACGCACCGGATCTCCACGTCGTGGCCGATCGCCTGCTCGCCGTCGGAGATGGTGAACCGACGGGTGGCCCGGCAGTGCAGCACGTTGCCGTCCTGCTCGACGTGGCGGAGGATCATCCGGGGGCGCGGTTCCTCCAGGGTGCCGTCGAACAGGGCCGCGAGCTCCCGTCGGCCGCTGGCGATCCCCCCGTCGGAGGAGAACACCGCGTCGTCGGTGAAGGCGTCCAGGATCTCCGGCAGGTCCCCGTGGTTCAGGGCATGGACCAACGCCTCGACGGCATCGTGGGTGGGGGTGGACATCCTGCGTCGAAGCGTACCCGGCGGGTCCACCTGCCCCTATGCTGCCGGGCATGGAGGATCTGCTGAGCGGGATCGAGCTGGACCCGGTGGCCTCGCCCATCGCGCTGCTCGTGCTGCTGTTCGCCGTCCGCTTCGTCGTCGGGGCGGTGAAGACGGTCATCAAGGTCATCCTGCTGATCGTGATCCTGGCCGCCCTGTACGTCTTCTTCTACGGGGGCACGTTCGGGACGTGATCCCGCGATCCCGACGGCCCGCGCGGGTACCGTCGGGGCGTGGACCTCGAGGACTTGCTGGAGGACCTGCTCGAGGAGGCAGGCCGAGCCGCACGACGTGGCGCCAAGCGGGTGGTGCGCTCGACCGCGCCCGCACGGCGGGGCATCCGGCGTGGGGTCCGGGCGGTGGCGGTCGTGCTGGCCGTGATGCTGCTGGGCCTGGGCGGGCTGCTCCTGGCGGTCGGTGACCCCGGCGCCCTGCGGACGATCCTCGGTGCGCTGATGGTCGCCGGTGGGCTCGGCGCCGGTGGCGTGGGTGCCGTGGCCCAGATGCTGGAACGGCGGGATCCGGACATGGCACGCGAGCGGGCTGCGGCGGAGGGGACGTTGACCCCGGAGATGCTCGACGACGACCTGTCGGAGCTGCCCAAGGACGTGCGCGCGGAGTTCCGCCGCCTGCTGACGGCGCGGGGGCTGGTGCAGGACCTGGCCCACGACGGCTGGGTGGCCAGCCGGGCGGTGATGGAGGCGGACGGCGAGATCGCCCGGCTTCACCGCCTGCTCGCCGCCGAACGCCGCGCGACACGGATCGGCGGGTCCCCTTCCCCCCTCCTGCGCCAGCAGACGGCCGACCTGGCCGACCTGCTGGTCGCCCTTGCCGACGAGGCCGTGCAGGAGCAGGCCGAGGCGCTGGCGGAGACGACCACGACCGGGGTGACCCTGACCGACGCGCGCGAGCACCTGGTCGCGCTCCGGGAGGCCCGGGCGGAGGTCCGCGCCACGGAGGACCGGGCGATGGGCAACCCACCCACGCCCGGCACCGCCTGAGCCGAGGGGGTCAGCCGGCCGTCGGGATGGGAATGCCCTCCGACGGCTGCACGATCACGAAGCCCTGGCCGCTGAAGGCCACCTGGAACGCCTCGCCAGAGCCACGGCCGATCAGCGCACCGGCCTTGAAGCTGGACTTCAGCTGCGTCTGGAGGTGCGCCGACCACGCCACGACCGCCTGGGTATCGGTGAACGTGGGGGCCTCGGCGGTGTTGAGCACGACCGGCTCGCCGTCGGTGGTGATCGCCACCCACCCCGAGCCGCGGAGGGTGGTGTTGAACAGTCCGCCGGTGGCGATGGACCCACCCTTCACCCGCTCGATGTTCCAGTCCAGCGACGTGGAGAACGCCAGGACGTTCTTGCCGTTGATCGACAGGCCGGAGTTGTTGAGGTGCAGCAGGTGCACGTGGGTGGCGGTGTCGGCGAGGAACACGTCACCCTGGCCCGATACCCGCATGAGGGACAGGCCCTCGCCGGTCAGCGCCTTCTTGATGAACCGCGAGGCCCCGCCGCCCTCGAAGGAGAAGTCGACGTTGCCCTGGTAGGCCACCATCGAGCCCTGCCGGGCCATGAACGGCTCGCCCACGCGGACGCGCAGCATCTTGCCGTTCTGGTTGGCCACCGGCTGGCCGTCGCGTTCGGCGAAGCGACCGTCGATGAGGTCGCCCGTGATGCCCGCGAAGCCCCCTCCACCCCCGGGCTGTCCCTGCACCTGCGCGGGCTGGGCCTGCACCTGCGCGGGCTGGGCCTGGACGGGCTGGGCCTGATCGGGCTGGTCGGCCGTCGCCGGGGCGCCGCCACCCATGGGCACCACGCCGACCTGCCCCTGATGGGCCACCTGGTCGGTCCACCCCTCGCCGTCCCACCACCGGTACTCGTAGTTGCCCTCGGGGTCGGGTCGCCATTCGCCGGCCATCGTGCTGCTCCTCGTCGTTGCGTGCGGACGGGGCGATCCAAGCACACCCCCGATGCGTGTCGCACCACCGGCGTCCCGCGCGTGCCGGACGACACGCGTGGGGTCAGGGGGTGAGGGCGCGCACGACGGCGTCGGTCAGGCCGTCCAGGTCATGGGGGTCGGCCTCGGCGGCGACGGTCAGGCCGAGCTCCTCGCAGGTGGCCGTGGTGACCGGGCCGATGGAGACGATGGCGACGTCGGGATGGGGACGGCCCTCCAGCAGCGACACGAGGTTGCGGACGGTGGAGGAGGAGCCCAGCGCGACGGCATCGACGTCACCGGACCGGAGCCGGTCGGCGACCTCGGGGTCCAGCCCGGCGGCCGGCACGGTCCGGTAGGCCTCGACCTCGTGGTAGTCCACCCCGGCGGCGGTCAGCATCTCCGACAGCTTCTCGCTGGCGATGTCCGCGCGGGGCAGCAGGACGGGCCGCTCTGGGTCGTCGGCTGCCTCGGCCAGCGCCAGGCCGAGCCCACGCGTGGTGAAGGAGTCCGGCAGCAGGTCGGGACGCAGGCCGAAGGCCTCCAGGCCCTCGGCGGTTCCGGATCCGACCGCGGCGATCCGCACGTCGCTGAACCAGCGGACGTCGCCGCCGGCGTCACGGATGGCGGCCATCACGGCCTCGACGCCGTTGCGGGAGGTGAACCCGACCCACGAGTAGACGCCGTCGCGCATGCGCTCCACGGCGGTCAGCAGGCCGTCGGGGTCACGGGAGGGTTCGATGGCGATCGTCGGGGCCTCGACCGGATCGGCGCCCAGCGCCCGCAGTCGTCGGCTCAGCTCGCTGGCCTGCTGGCGGGTGCGGGGCACCACGACGGACTTGCCGTGCAACGGCCGGTCGGCGAACCAGCCGAGCTCGTCGGCGAGGCCGGCGACCTCGCCGATCACGGTCACGGCAGGTGAGGAGAAGCCCGTCGACTCGATGACGTCGGCGATCGTGCCGAGCGTCCCCTGGACCTGCTCCTGCTTGGGAGTGGTCGCCCAGCGCACCGAGGACACGGGGGTGTCGGCGGACTTGCCCTCGGCGATCAGCGCGTCGGCGATCCGCCGGATGCGCCCGACGCCCATGAGGAACACCAGGGTTCCCGGGAAGCGGGCGAGCGCGGCGTAGTCGACCTGGGTGTCGTCCTTGGTCGGGTCCTCGTGGCCGGTGATCACGGCGAACGCCGGCGACAGGCCTCGGTGGGTCACGGGCACCCCGGCGAAGGCGGGGCCGGCGATCGAGGACGTCACGCCCGGCACGACCTCGAACGGCACACCCGCAGCGACGCAGGACTGGGCCTCCTCCGAGCCACGCCCGAAGACGAACGGATCGCCGCCCTTGAAGCGGACGACGGCCTCGCCGGCCTGGGCCTTCTCCACCAGCAGGGCGTTGATCTCCTCCTGCACGAGCGCGTGGCGGTCGGGCAGCTTGCCGACGTAGACCATCTCGGCGTCCTCGCGGCACACCGCGAGCGCCTCGGGCGGGGACAGCCGGTCGTAGGCGACGAACGTCGCGGTGGCCAGCAGCCGGGCCGCCCGGGTGGTGACCAGCCCCAGCGCACCGGGGCCGCCGCCGACGAGGTGCACGGTGCCGGGCTCGGCGGGTTCGCCGCCCAGCGACAGGAACGCCGCCTCGGCAGCGGTCGGGACGGCGGTGGCGGGGGAGGGATCGACGGTCACGTGGGCATCATCTCCAGCATCTCGCCGGCCAACCGCCGGCCGATCTCCTCGGCCTGGTCGAAGCCACCGGAGGTGGACCGGCGCAGCACGCGGCGGTTGCGTTCGTCGCCGAGCATCCCGATGACCTCGAGGCCACCCATGCCCGTCAGGGAGCACAGGGCCCCGGCGGGTGTGGTGCAGCCGGCCCCGAGCGCGTTCAGGTAGGCCCGCTCGGCGCTGACGGCCCGATGGCTGGGCAGGTGGTCGACGGCCTCGAGCAACGAGGCGGTCCGGGCGTCGTCGGCGCGGCACTCGATGGCGATGGCGCCCTGCGCGGGGGCCGGCACCATCTCGCCGGGTTCCAGCGGGACGGCGGCCAGCGGCAGCTGCAGCGCGCCGATCCCACCGCGTTCGGGGGAGGTGTAGAGGCGCTTCAGCCCTGCGAGGGCCACGACGATGGCCTCGAACTCGCCGTCGACGAGCTTGCGCAGCCGCGTGTCGAGGTTCCCGCGGATCGGCAGGACCTGCAGGCCCGGCTTGGCGCGCAGCAGCTGCATCTTCCGACGCGCCGAGGAGGTGCCCACGATCGCGGTGGCCGGCAGGTTGCCGAAGGTCCAGCCCTTCGGCGAGACCAGCAGGTCGCGGGGGTCCTCACGGCCGGGCACGGCGGCCACGACCAGGTCGGGATGGGGTTCGGTCGGCACGTCCTTGTAGGAGTGCACGGCCAGGTGGCAGTCCTTGTCCAGCACGGCCTGCCGGATCGAGTCGACGAACAGGCCCTTCACGTCACCGCCGGCGACGAGGGTGTCGATGCGTGCCTCGGGGTTGTCGTCACCGGTGGACGACATCGGCACGAGCTCGACCTGCTGGCCGGTGCGCTGGGTGATCAGCTGGGCGGTCTGGGTGGCCTGGGCGACGGCCAGGGCCGACCGCCGGGTGGCGATTCGGAGCACGTCGGGTCAGCCGGTGCGGTCCGCGTCACCCCGGGGGGTGCGGTCCGAGTCGCCCTCGGGGGCGAGGTCGAAGAGGTGGCTGAGTGCCCGCACGAAGCGTTCCCCGTCGGGGCTGTCGACGAGGCCCTTCAGCCGGACGGTCGGCTCGTGCAGCAAGGTGTTGAGGATGCCCTTGGTGAGGGCGTCGACGGCATCGCGCTGCGTGTCGTCCAGTCCGGACAGCTTGGCCTTCAGCCGGTCGAGCTCGGCCTGGCGGACGGCCTCGGCGCGCTGGCGCAGCGCGGAGATCGTCGGGCCGGCCTGCACACCACGACACCAGGCCAGGAAGTCGTCGGCCTCCTGGCCGACGATCCGGCGGGCGTCGCGGACGGCGTCGCCGGTCGGGCCCTGGGCGACCACGGAGCGCATGGACTCGATGTCGACGACGCTGACGCCGGGGATGGCGTGCACGTCGGTGTCGATGTCGCGCGGGACGGCCAGGTCGACCAGCACCAGGGGGCGGTCGGGGCGCTGCTGCATGGCGCGACGCACGTCGTGCACGGTGATGACCGGCTGGGCGGCGTCGGTGGAGGTGATCGCGAGGTCGGCGGCGGCCAGGAGGTCGGGCAACGCGTCCAGCCCGTGGGCGGTCCCGCCGATGCGCTCGACGAGGCCCTCGGCCTTCTCCACGGTGCGGTTGGCGACGGCGATCCGGGCGGCGTCCTCGGCGATGCGCGTGCCGGCCATGCCACCGATCTTGCCGGCCCCGACGACCAGGACGTTCGGCGCCTCGCCGGACAGGTACTGCTCGGCGGTGGCCAGGGCCAGGTCGACGATGGAGGCGGCGCCGTCGGCGATGCCGGTCTCGGACCGGGTGCGTCGGCCGACGCGGACGGCCTGCCGGAACACGCGGTTGAGGACGGGCCCGACGGCTCCCTCCTCCAGCGCGTCAGCGAAGGACTGCCGGACCTGGGTGTGGATCTGGCGTTCCCCGACGACCATCGACTCCAGCCCGCTGGCCACGGCGAACAGGTGCTCGGCGGCCTCGCGGTCGAACCGGTCGTAGGTCAGGTGGGCGAACGTCGACGGGTCGAGCCCGCCCCACTCGGCGAAGTGGTCGCGGAGGTCCGCCATGCCGCCGTGGTACCGGGTGACGTTGGCGTACACCTCGACCCGGTTGCACGTGGACAGCACAACGGCCTCCTGGACGTGTTCGCGTTGCGTCAGCGACAGGAGGGCTTTGGCGGTCAGGTCAGCCGGAACGGCGAGACGCTCGAGGACGTCGATGGGGGCCGTTCGGTGGCTGAGACCGAGGACGAGGAGAGTCATGGGCGGCACCCAGAGGGTAACGACGGGGCGTCGGCAGCGCCAACGTGACAAAAGGTGCTGATGGAGCCCCGTCGCGGCCGGTGCCTACGATGGCATCCCCGAACCGATCGGACCGAGAGGAACCGCCCCGTGGACGACGCCACACGAGACCGCCTCGTCCGGGTCGGCGGCGGCGTCGCGTACCTGGTGGTGCTCGCCGTCCTGCTGCTGATCCCCTCCCCCGGAACCCTGGTCACCGCGGCCTCCATGGTGTGGATCGTCGTCGGCCTGGTCCTGTGGATCAGGGCCATCCCCTCGCCGAGCCGTCGCCGGTACCGGGAGGCCCGTCGGTCCCACGCCGAACAACGGGCGAGGGATGCGCTGCCCCCGCAGCACCGCACCCGGGGCCGACGCGGGGACAACCCGCACCGCTGATCGACGTGGACGCCGGGAGGCCGGCTCAGGAGAGCAGCATGCGCGAGATGACCATCTTCTGGATCTCCGTGGTCCCGCCACCGATGGAGGACAACTTGGCGTCGCGCCAGGCCCGCTCGACCGGGAAGTCCTTGATGTAGCCCCAGCCGCCGTGGATCTGGATGGCGTTGTCGGCGTTCTCCAGGGCGCACTTGGCGATGAAGGCCTTCGCCATCGAGGCCTCCATCATGTGCTCGAGACCCTGGTCCTTGAGCCACGCGCCCCTGCGCAGCATCAGCCGGCTGGCCTCCAGGTTCATCTTCATGTCGGCGAACTTGTGCCCGATGGCCTGGAAGTGGGCGATCGGCTTGCCGAACGCCTCGCGCTGCTTGGCGTAGGCGATCGAGTCGTCCAGCCCCCGCTGCATCCCGCCGATGGCCGAGCCGAGCATGACGGTGCGCTCCCAGTCGAAGCACTCGAAGCCGACCGCCCACAGGGCCGATCCCTCCGGTCCGAGGCGGGCGCTGTCGGGCGCGCGCACGTCCTCCATGATCATCTCGCTGGTCGGCGAGGACCGGTTGCCCATCTTGTCCAGGTGGTTGCCGACGCTGAGTCCGGGGGTGTCGGCGTCGAGCACGAAGGCGGTCATGCCCGCCCCGGCGGAGGCGTCGGGGTCGGTGCGGACCACGACGGTGAACACGTCACAGACCGGCCCGTTGGTGATGAAGGTCTTCGTGCCGTTGAGGACCCAGTGGTCGCCGTCCCGTTCGCCCCTGCTGGTCAACGACGCGGTGTCGGAGCCGGCGTCGGGTTCGGTGATGCCGAACGCGCCGATCCACTCGCCGGAGGCGAGCTTCGGCAGGTACTTGGCCTTCTGCTCGGGTGTGCCGTGCAGGTCGATCGGCTTGGACCCGATGACCAGGTGGGCACCCATGGAGAGGCCGAGTCCGGCGTCGTGCCCCCCGTAGGCCAACGCCTCGAGCGCCAACCCCGTGTCGAGGGCACCCGCCCCTCCACCGCCGTACTCCTCGGAGATGCAGATACCGGTCAGCCCCACCTCGCCGCAGGCATCCCAGACCGCGCGGTCGAAGCGGCCCTCCCTGTCGCGGGCGCCGGCCTCGGGTTCGACGACGTCTCGCGCGAACGCGACCAGGGACTTGTACAGCTGCTGCTGTTCCTCGGACAGGGTGAAATCCACGGGGCCCTCCATGGGATCATGAGACAGAAAGACTCTGGTTGTCTCACAGCCTCGCCGACGGGGGCGGCCGTGTCCAGCCGGACCCGTCGGTGACGAAACGCCAACACCTTCCATCGCCTGGTCCTGCGTTCCTATACTGCCGACGGGGGCCCGTTGAGGGGGCCACGAACGAAGGCGTGGAGATGCCCATCCGTACTCGAGTGGATGTTCGAGCGACCGCCACGGTCCTGCTGGGGGCGCTGGTCGCGGCCCTGCTGGCCATCGCACCCGCGGCGGCGCAGCCGGACGCGCCGGTCGACTTCCTGCAGGTGATCAAGGACGACGACGCCCCGTCCAACGTCGAGCTGGTCGTTCGCCTCAGCGAGGCCACCCCGCGGACCGACGTGCGGCGGGTGGCCATCTCCCGCGACGACCAGTTCGCCGACGCGCTTGCGTCGGGGGTGCTGCAGGACGACTCGCCGTTGCTGATGGTGCCCTCACAGGGGCAGGTCCCGACCCGTGTGCTCGACGAGATCCGGCGCCTCGGCGCGGAGGAGGCCGTGATCCTCGGGGGCAATGCGGCCGTCTCGTCCGAGGTGGAGGCGCAGTTCCAGCAGGCGGGACTGCGGACCGACCGGCGTGAGGGCGGCAGCCGGTTCGAGACCGCCATCGAGATCGCCCGGGCCGAGGCGCCCGAGGCCACGACGGCGATCCTCGCGCGGGCCGGCGCGAGCGACCCGAACAACCCGACCCAGGGGTTCGCCGACGC
This sequence comes from Euzebya rosea, assembly GCF_003073135.1. NCBI lineage: Bacteria > Bacillati > Actinomycetota > Nitriliruptoria > Euzebyales > Euzebyaceae > Euzebya > Euzebya rosea. Next base: position 51,958 of record NZ_PGDQ01000013.1, on the reverse strand, counting down.
GCTGGCGTCGGGCGCCATGGCCGCGGAGAACGGCTGGCCGATCCTCCTGACCGACACCAACGCCCTGACCCAGGCGACCCGTGACTACATGGCCGCCTCCTCCATCGAGCGCGTCATGATCATCGGCGGGACCGCCGCCGTGTCGGCTGCCGTCGAGGACGAGGTCCGCAGGATGGTCGGCATCACCGAGCGCATCGCCGGGGACTCGCGGGCCGCCACCGCGATCGAGATCGCCAAGGAGCTGGGCGTCGACGACGCCGGCGACACCGACCGTGTCGTCCTGGTCGACGGCACCAGCCCCAACGGGTTCGCCGGCGGGTTCGCCGCAGCCGGACACGCCGCGGTGCTCGACGCGCCGATCGTGCTGGCCGACGGCATCATGCTGCCCCCGGAGACCGAGGCGTTCCTGTCGACCGGCGCCGCGTTCGCACAGGCCGGCGACCCGGTGGCGGTGACCTGCGTGGTCCATCCGCTCGCCTGCGACGGTGGCCGCGAGGAGCTGGGCCTGGTCGCCTTCCCGCTGCTGGACGTCAACCCGCCGATCAACTCGCTGGTCCAGCCGGGACAGTCCGTGCAGGTCACCCTGACCCCGGTCGAGGAGGGCGCCAACACACCCGTGACCGTCAAGGGATCGTGCCTGGACGGGCAGCAGGACCTGGTCACCGATGGCAGCGGACGGACCTCGTTCGTGCTGGCCGGCACCTTCCCGCCGTTCAGCACCTGCAGCCTCGACGTCACCTGGGGCCAGGAGGGCGCCCGGGTCCAGCAGGGGTACTCCTACGCCCTCGTGCCCGACCTGGCGCGGGGTGACGGGGTCACGGTGTCCTCCTCGATCTTCAGCTTCGGCTCGGAGATCCCCTCGACCCCGCTGTACGTGGCGGACCGGATCAGCTGTTCGGGACCCGCCGGGGACGAGGCCCACGAGGACGCCACCTACGAGGCCAGCTACCTGCACGAGGACTTCTTCGTCGAGACCTTCGGGCTGACGTCGTTCCCGCTGGAGGCGTTGCCCGGCGACACCTGCACCGCCGAGGCGCAGGTGCCGAGCGGCCTGGGCAGCAGCGTGCTGTGGGGCGTCTACTCGTGGAGCGATGCCGGGCTGCGCAACCCGCTGGCCCTGGGGCGTGGCACCACCGCGACGTTCGGATTCGACGACATCGGCTCGGTCGCCGACGTCAGCGTGGTCTGGATCCTCCGCACCGACACCACCGAGATCGGGACACCACCCAGCCCACCCGAGGGCGTGACGGGCCAGGTCTTCAACCCCGAGAACCTCCAGATCACGTGTGACGGCGTGCTGATCGAGCCCGACCTGTCGTTCCAGACGCCGGGGGCGACCTGTGAGGTGCCCGCCGATCCGTCGGGCCGCCAGATCCTGGTGGTGGAGCCGGGCCGGCCGCTCGTCCCGTCGACGACGGCGTCCTTCACGGCCCCGACGTCGGCGTTCACCACGGCGGTCTACACCGTGCTGACCGACCGCAGCGGTGCGATGGCCGGCGGCGGCGGAGCCGGTGGGTGCATCGGTGCCCCCGAGCTGCCGTTCTCCACGATCACCCCGGGCCTGACGACGCCGAGCGCGCCGTCGTCGTACAGCACGTTCTTCGGCTTCGAGGCCGAGGCGCTGCGCTTCCGGGCCGACAACCAGTACGGCGACTTCGAGCTGGGCCTGGACCCGGTCATGCACCTCTACGGGCCCGACGGCACGCTGCTGTACTCCAACGACGACGGCGACAGCCTGCTGAACAGCCGCATCGACGCGGTCCTGCCCGAGGAGGGCACCTACTGCATCGAGGTCACCGGCTTCGGCGGCACCACCGGCAACTTCCTGCTGGTGGCCGACCCGGCACCAGCGTTCAGCGACACACAGGAGCTGTCGCCGGACGTGCCGGAGTACGGCTACGTCTACACGGGGTCCGCCGGCGATTCGCTCGTGGTCGAGATGCGCGTCCCCGGCTTCGAGGCCACCGACCCGCTGCTGGGGATCTTCGACAGCCAGGGCAACCTGTTGGCCAGCGACGACGACGGGGGCGGCTACCCCAACGCCCGCCTCGAGCTAGTGATCCCCGCCGACGGGGACTACCAGATCGTCGCCGCGGTCTACGGCGAGAACTACGGCCCCTACCTGCTGGAGGCGTCCTTCCCGACCGCCGGCGCCCCCGCGGCGTTCGCCGCCACCGGCCCGGCCACGACCGGCCAGGCCACGTTCGGCCCAGCCGGCTGACCGGTCCCGGTCAGGCGCGGCGGCGGACGGCCAGCCAGCCGGCGGGCAGGGCCGGGAGGACGAGCGCCAGGCCGGGCAGCGTCGGACCGGCCGCACCGTCGTCGGTCACGATGACCGTCGCGGTGTCCGTGACGGCCTCGCCGGTCAGCTCCGACGTGGCGGTCAGGGTCACGCCGTGGGCGCCGGTGTTGCCCTCCGCGAGGCCGACGTGGACCTGCACGGTCGTGCCGCCGAGCGCCGCGACCTCGACGTACTCATGGGGCAGCCGCGCCTCGAGGTCGGTGTCGACCGACAGGCGGGAGATGTCGGTGATGCCGAGGTTGGCCAGGTCGAACTCCAGCGTCACGACCTCACCCATGGGCACGGTCGTGTCGCCGGTCGAGGTGATGGTGGTCGCCGGGTCGATCGGGCCGTGGCCGTCGAGGGACCGGACGGCCACGCGGTAGCTGCCGATCGACATCGGGTCGTCGGCGTCGTGCTCGGTCGTCAGGACGTAGAACTGCAGGCGGTTGGCGTCGTCGACCCACGTGTTGACGACGTCGTCGCCGGTCCCGGCGTGGAACAGCGCGTCGGCCAGCTGGCGGGCATCGCCCAGAGAGATGGCCGCGCGGGTGCCGTCGGGGCGGATGAAGTCGTACACCTCGCGGCCCTCGTGCTCGCCGACGCCGGTGACCGTGTTGATGTCCTCGGGGTGGGCGTCGATGGCCCACATGAACGGGCCGAGGTCCACGCCGGTCTTGTTCTTGGCGATCAGGACGCCGTGGTCGGGGGTGTAGGAGTCGTGGCCCATCTGGTCGACGACCTCGACGGTGTAGTTGTCGTAGCCGCCGCCGTCACAGGTGTGGTCCTGCGCGGTCGAGCAGGACGGGCTGCGGTCGCGACCCAGGTTGATGACCATGCCGTGCAGGCCGACGTCACCGGTGATGGGCGCCAGCGGGTAGGCGCGCGGGAAGATGTCCGCGGCGACCGGACCGGTGACGGCCAGGGCGCGGGCGTCGACGGTCAGCACCTCGTGCGGCGGGGTGAAGCCCAGGCGGATCTTGTTGCGCAGCATGTGGTGGGAGCCCATCGAGGCGCCCTGGACCGCGGGGATCTGCCAGCGGGTGTGTGCGCCGCCGGGGCCGTTGAACGCACCGCGGGACAGCATCGCCCAGGGGCCCGTGTAGGAGCGGCGCACCGGCGTGCCGTAGGGGTTGTTGTAGTTGTCGAGCACGCCGAAGATGTGGGACAGCTCGTGGGCGAAGACCGCCGAGCCGTCGTTCTCGCCCTGGGTGGAGCTGACACCGGGAACGGCGTGGGACCAGATGCCCTCCGACGCCGCCCACGAGGTCCAGTCGACGTAGCGGGTGGCTGCCGCGTTGGGGCAGGCCGAGTCGCACATGCCCAGCTCGCTGCGGACGGGTGCGGGCGGACCGAAGCGGTCGGTGACGGCCTCGGGGCCGTCGAACATCATCTCGCCGAACTCCTGCCACGTGCCCGACTCGTCGTAGCCGGCGTGGACCAGCCAGCGGAAGTCGTAGTCCTCGGCGTTGAACACCATCCCGGTGGTCGTGTCGGCTGCCGCCGCCTGGATCAGCTCGGTGTCGAAGCCACCGGCGAAGCCGCCGACCAGCGGCAGGCTGCCCGAGCCGCACGTGTCGCCCTGGGGGCACTGGTTGGCGCCACCGCCGGCGTCACTGCCCCCGAGCCCGTACTCGTGCTCCTTGCCCGACATCCGGTAGGGACCGAACGGGGTGGCCTCCACGCCGATCAGGCCGTAGGAGTCCTCCAGCCAGTACTCGTTGACCGTGTGGAAGTTGTTGATCTCGCTGGGTTCGTTGACGATCAGGTCGGTGTAGAACTCGCCGACGTCCTCGCGTGCCACGCCACCCACGATGGGGTTGGCAACCGGTCCGTCGAAGCCGGGGACGCGGTCGGCCCACTCCTGGTCGACGCCGAACACGTCGCTCCCGGCGGGCTCGGTGACCACGAAGTCGCGATCCTGGAAGTCGCCGAAGATCATCGCCGCGCGGATCGGCTTGGCCGCCTGGCGCTCGGGGTCATTCCAGTCCACGCCGGGGATCGCCCGGTAGTCGTCGGTGGTCTGCCACTCGGGCAGCTCCCACGACTGGGGATCGACCGGGGCCGGGAACGCCAGGACGGGTGCGTCCTGGGTGGTGGCGCCGGAGGCGATGGGCAGGAGCGCGAGCGCCGCCGCAACGGAGGCGGCCAGCACGGGGCGAAGACGGGACATGCCGACCTGTTCGACGACCGACCCGTCGAATCCTGCCCGACGGGATGGCTAGGACCCGTGTCGACGCAGCTGGTAGCGGTTGGTGGTCACGCAGACCACGTTGCCGTCGGTGTCGGTCAGCTCGCAGTCCCACTCGAAGTCGGCCTTGCCGTTGGCGTCGGCCTCCGCGGTGATCCGGGCGACCTCCTCGGGGGAGATCGACACCTCCACGGAGATGTCGGTCGTCGCCAGCTTCACGAACGTGATCTCCATGCCCTTGACGATCGGGTAGTACGTCGCGGCGTCGAAGGTGGAGAGGAACAGCGCGCCACCGGGGATCTCGGCCAGGGTGAACAGGGCCCCGGCGTACATCGTCCCGATGTGGTTGCCGTTGGGCTCCAGCGGGCAGGTCATCCGCACCCGACCGGGCTCGATGTGGTCCAACCGCAGCCTCATCCGCTCGACGAAGGGGAACGCTCGCTCGACGAGGGGGCGGATCGTGGTCAGCAGGTCGTCGCTCATGGGCCCGGAGCATCGCACATCCCCCCGGAGAAACCTGAGCGGGACACACTCAGGTCTGCTATCTTCGGCACCATGAACTTTGAGCGCTTCACACTCAAGTCGCGCGAAGCGGTGGCGGCCTCCGTGCAGGACGCCGAGCGGCGCGGCAACCCCGAGGTCCGTCCGGGCCACCTGCTGCACGCGCTGATCCAGCAGACCGAAGGCCCCGTCATCCCGATCCTCGACCGCGTCGGGGTCACCCCGACCGCGATCCGCCGCCTGGCCGAGGACCAGATCGCCACCTCGCCGACCGCCCGCGGCGCCACCGGCCAGCCCAAGCTGTCCCAGGTCCTGATCGCCGTCCTCGACGACGCCGAGGAACGCGCCGGACAGCTGGGCGACGAGTACACCTCCACCGAGCACCTGCTGCTCGCGCTGGTCGCCGGCAAGAACCCCACCGGCAAGGCCCTGCAGGACGCCGGCCTCGACGAGGAAGGCGTCCTGGCGGGCCTCAAGCAGGTCCGCGGCAACCAGCGGGTCACCTCCGCCACCCCCGAGGGCACCTACGAGGCCCTGGAGAAGTACGCCCAGGACCTGACGCTGCTGGCCCAGGACGGCAGGCTCGACCCGGTCATCGGCCGCGACGAGGAGATCCGCCGGGTCATCCAGGTCCTGTCCCGCCGCACCAAGAACAACCCGGTGCTGATCGGCGAGCCCGGGGTGGGCAAGACCGCGATCGTGGAGGGGCTGGCCCAGCGCATCGTCGCCGGCGACGTCCCCGAGGGCCTCAAGGACAAGCGGCTCATCGCGCTCGACCTCGGTGCGATGATCGCCGGCGCGAAGTACCGCGGCGAGTTCGAGGAGCGCCTGAAGGCCGTCCTCACCGAGATCGAGGCCAGCGAGGGCCAGCTGATCACCTTCATCGACGAGCTGCACACCATCGTCGGCGCCGGCAAGGCCGAGGGCTCCATGGACGCGGGCAACATGCTCAAGCCCATGCTCGCCCGCGGCCAGCTGCGCATGATCGGCGCGACCACGCTGAAGGAGTACACCGACATCGAGGGCGACAAGGCCCTGGAGCGCCGGTTCCAGCCGGTCAAGGTCGGCGAGCCCTCCCTGGAGGACACCGTCGCCATCCTCCGCGGGCTCAAGGAACGCTACGAGGTCCACCACGGGGTCCGGATCACCGACGCGGCCCTGGTCGCCGCCACCCGGCTGTCGGACCGCTACCTGACCGACCGGTTCCTGCCGGACAAGGCCATCGACCTCGTCGACGAGGCCACCAGCCGGCTGCGGATCGAGATCGACTCGATGCCCGCGGAGATCGACGTGCTCGACCGGCGCGCCAAGCAGCTGGAGATCGAGAAGGCGGCGCTGGAGGGTGACGAGACCGCCACCGACCGGCTGGCCTCGATCGCCGACGAGCTGGAGGCGCTGCACGGTGAGCTCGGCACGCTGCGTGCCCGGTGGGACCGCGAGAAGGCCGCCATCCACGCCGTGTCCGGGCTGATGGGCGAGATCGAGCAGGCCCGCGAGCAGCTGGAGAAGGCCAAGCGCGACGGTGACTTCGCGACGGCGGGCGAGCTGGAGTACGGCCGCATCCCGAGCCTGGAGGGACGCCTCACCGAGGCGTCCGAGGCGCTCGCGGCGGTGCAGGCCGACGGTGCGCTGCTGAAGGAGGAGGTCGATGCCAGCGACATCGCCGCCGTCGTGGCGAAGTGGACCGGCATCCCGACCGACCGCCTGCTGGAGGGCGAGCGGGACAAGCTGGTCAACCTCGAGTCGCACCTGTCGGAGCGTGTCGTCGGCCAGGCCGAGGCCGTCACGGCGGTGGCCGATGCGGTTCGCCGGTCCCGCGCGGGCCTGGCCGATCCCGACCGACCCGTCGGATCCTTCCTCTTCCTCGGTCCCACCGGCGTGGGCAAGACCGAGCTCGCCCGCACGCTCGCGGACTACCTGTTCAACGACGAGCGGGCGATGGTCCGCATCGACATGGGCGAGTTCGGCGAGAAGCACACCGTCTCGCGGCTGCTGGGTGCCCCTCCGGGCTACGTCGGCCACGACGAGGGCGGGCAGCTGACCGAGCCCGTCCGGCGGCGGCCGTACTCCGTGGTGCTGCTGGACGAGGTCGAGAAGGCTCACCCCGACGTGTTCAACGCGCTGCTGCAGCTGCTCGACGACGGTCGGCTGACCGACGGCCAGGGCCGGACCGTCGACTTCCGCAACACCGTCGTCATCATGACCAGCAACCTCGGCAGCCAGCACATCCTCGACCCCACGGAGTCCGAGGAGGTCCGCAACGAGAAGGTGATGGCCGAGGTGCGCAGCCACTTCCGCCCCGAGTTCCTCAACCGCCTCGACGAGATCCTCATCTTCCACCGCCTCGACCGGGATGCGCTGCGACGCATCGTGGACGTCCAGCTGGCCCGGGTGGCCGATCGGTTCGCCCAGCGCGACCTGGCGCTGGAGGTCACCGATGGTGCCCGGGACTGGCTCGCCGATCGGGGCTTCGACCCCATCTACGGTGCCCGCCCCCTCAAGCGGGTCCTCCGCAAGGAGCTGGAGGACAGGGTCGCGTTGCTGCTCCTCGACGGCCACCTCGACGACGGCGACACCGTCCGCGTCGACGCCGATGCCGCCGCCGGACTCGTCATCGACGCCGGTCCACCCGCCCTCTCCGCATAGGACTCGGGGCCCCTGGCACAGGGGCCCGAGTTGCCCGGACGTGGCCGGTCGGGCGCCGATCACGCTCCGGCGAGGGGAGTTCACCTGGCGGTCACCCGGTCGTTCATCGTTCGTTCATGCGGTGAACGAACTGTGTCCTCGGGTCGCGTGACGCCGACAGGCCCGCTTGCCCGTGTTCACCCAACGTCCACGTGGCGATCGGCCGGCGGAAAGACAGCGCACGCAGACTCCCGCCAGTCAACTACTCCAGTAGTTGGCCCACATCCCCCTCCGGGGACCTCCCCGACCTTCAGGAGAAGAATCACCATGCGATACACCTGGCGCACCCTGCTGGCGCTCATCGCGCTGCTGGCCATGGTTGCCACCGCCTGCGCGTCCGACGACACCGCCGCCGAGGAAGATGCCGCCGACGAGACCACCGAGGCCGACGAGACCACCGACGCCGACGACGACATGGCCGAGGACGTCCCCGCGGGCGACCTCTCCGGCACCCTGGTCGGGGCCGGTGCATCGTCGCAGGCCGCCGCGATGGACGGCTGGGTCGCTGGCTTCCAGAGCGCCAACGAGGGTGTCACCGTCAACTACGACCCGATCGGGTCCGGCGGTGGCCGCGAGCAGTTCCTCGCCGGCGCCACGACCTTCGCGGGTTCCGACGCCTTCCTCGACGAGGAGGAGCTCGCCGCGTCCGAGGAGCGCTGCGTGGACGGCAACCCCGCCATCAGCATCCCCCACTACATCTCGCCGGTCGCCGTTGCCTTCAACCTCGACGGCATCGAGTCGCTGAACATGACCCCCGACGTGATCGGCGGCATCTTCGCCGGCACCATCACCAACTGGAACGACCCGGCCATCGCCGAGGTCAACGAGGGCGTCGAGCTGCCCGACCTGGCCATCAACCCGGTCCACCGCTCCGACGACTCCGGCACCACCGAGAACTTCACCGGGTACCTCGAGGTCGTGGCCCCCGACGCGTGGCCGTACGGCGAGATCGAGACCTGGCCGACCGAGGCCGGCGGCGAGGGCGCTGCCCAGACCTCCGGTGTGGTCCAGGCCATCACCGCCGGCAACGGCTCCATCGGCTACGCCGACGCCTCGCAGATCGCCGGCCTGGGCACCGTCGCCGTCGGCGTGGGTGACGAGTTCGTCGCCTTCTCCCCCGAGGCCGCTGCCGCCGTCGTCGACGTCTCCCCTCGCGCCGAGGGTCGCCCCGAGGGCGACTTCGCGATCGAGCTGGCTCGTGACACCACCGAGTCCGGCGTCTACCCGATCGTCCTGGTCTCCTACCACATCGTCTGCCAGGCCTACGGCGACCAGACCGAGGTCGACCTGGTGAAGGCGTTCATGCAGTACGTCGGCTCCGAGGACGGCCAGGCCGCGTCCGCCGCCTCCGCCGGTTCCGCCCCCATCTCCGAGACGCTGCGCGGCGAGATCGCCAGCTTCCTCGAGACCATCACGGTCGCGTAGCCGACCACCACACGGCTCCCACGGCCCGGTCGGCAGCACTGCCGGCCGGGCCGTGACCGTGTCGGCGCCGGACAGCACGACGACGGACGTTCGAGTGAACGGAAGTTGAACATGCTGCACATCGGTTGCCGGCCCCCGAGCCCATCTCCACACTCGAATACTCGTGAGCACCAACCTCTCCCCCGACCTCGACTCGACCGGTGCCCCGTCAACCCCTGACACCGTCACCGACGAGCGTGGCACCCAGGGCGCTGACCGGATCTTCTCGGGCGTCTCCACCGGCGCCGGCATCGTCATCCTCCTCGCGCTGGCCGGCGTGGCCTTCTTCCTCGTCAAGGAAGCCATCCCTGCCATCTCCGCCGACCCCGCGGAGCTGAGCGGCAACGCCGAGAGCCTGTGGGACTTCCTGGCGCCGCTGGTCTTCGGCACCGTCTACGCCGCGATCCTCGCGCTGATCATCGCCACGCCGCTGGCGATCGCCATCGCGCTGTTCATCTCCCACTACGCGCCACGCAAGCTGTCCACGTCGCTGGGGTACCTGACCGACATCCTCGCCGCCGTGCCGTCGGTCGTGTTCGGGCTGTGGGGCCTGTTCGTCCTCGCGCCGCTGCTCGTGCCCCTCATGGGTGTGCTCGAACGCGGGCTCGGGTGGCTGCCGCTCTTCGCCGGTCCCGTCGCCAACTCCGGTCGAACACTGCTGGTCGCCACACTGGTGCTCGCGGTCATGATCCTGCCGATCATCACCGCCATCAGCCGCGAGATCTTCCTGCAGACGCCGCGCCTGCACGAGGAAGCCGCCCTGGCCCTCGGCGCCACCCGCTGGGAGCTCATCAAGATGGCCGTGCTGCCCTACGCACGGTCGGGGATCATCTCCGCCACCATGCTCGGCCTCGGTCGTGCGCTCGGCGAGACGATGGCCCTCGCGCTGATCCTCTCCCCGACCCCGGGCCTGATCAGCCTCAACATCATCTCCACCCAGAACTCCCAGGCGATCGCCCCGAACATCGCCCTGCGCTTCCCCGAGTCCTCGGGCCTGGCCATCAACGGGTTGTTCCTGACGGGCCTGGTGCTGTTCGTCATCACCTTCCTGGTGAACTTCGGCGCCCGCCGCATCACCAGCAACGCGTTCTCCGGAGCGAACTGAGATGGCATCGACCCAGACCCGCGAGCCCCTCACCACGGGCAGCAACACCCCGGCCTCCATCCGCCAGGGCACCCTCGCCAGCAACACCGTGATCGGCATCGCCGCAGGCTCGGTCGCCGCCGGCGTGGGGATCACCCTCGCGCTGTTCGGCGCCAACTACGCGCTGATGATCCTGATCGCGACCGCCTGCTACATGGTCGCCCTCTACAGCGTGTCCCGCCGCACCGAAGGTGCCCGACGCGCCACCGACCGCATGGTGACGACCATCGTCAGCCTGGCGTTCGCGCTGGCCGTCCTGCCGCTCGTCAGCGTGATCTACACCGTCGTGGAGAAGGGCACCGCCCGCTTCGACATGGCGTTCTTCACCGAGACGATGCGAAACGTCGTCGGTGTCGGCGGCGGTGCCAGCCACGCCCTCATCGGCACGCTGATCATCACCGCGCTCGCTGCCGCGATCTCGGTGCCGATCGGCATCATGACCGCCGTCTACCTGGTGGAGTACGGCCGGGGGCCGCTGGCCAGGGCCGTCACCCTCCTGGTCGACGTCATGACCGGCATCCCCTCCATCGTCGCCGGCCTGTTCGCCGCCGGCCTGTTCGCCCAGCTCGCCGGCCCCGGCACGAAGAACGGCTTCGCCGGCGCGGTCGCGCTGAGCGTCCTGATGGTGCCGATCGTCGTCCGCTCCGCGGAGGAGATGATCCGGCTGGTGCCCAACGAGCTGCGCGAGGCGTCCTACGGCCTGGGCGTCCCGAAGTGGCGCACCATCACCAAGATCGTCCTGCCGACCTCCATCGGCGGCATCCTCACCGGCGTCACGCTGGCCATCGCCCGCGTCATCGGCGAGACCGCCCCGTTGCTCATCGCCGTCGGCACCACCGACTCCACGAACCTGAACCCGTTCAGCGACCGCATGGAGACGCTGCCGATCTTCGCGTACTACTCCTACCAGCAGCCGGGCTTCGGCGAGGGCATCCAGGCGTCCTACGACCGTTCCTGGGCCGCGTCGTTGACCCTGATGCTCGTCGTGATGGTCCTCTTCGGCCTCGCACGGGTGCTGGCCAGCGTGCTGAAGCCGAAGGGACTGAAGTAGCCATGGACTCGAACGGAACCGACATGACGCTCGCCAACCAGACGGAGACCGCACTCGCCGTGGACACCGACACCGCCGCTCCCGACACCGCCGCCCCCTCGACCGTGGACACCGACACCGTGGACCCCAACAGCAACGAGATCGCGCAGATCGCCACCGCGCGCGAATCCGTGGATCGGTCCGACGAGATGGTCAACCGCATCGAGGTGAAGGACCTCGACATCTACTACGGCAAGTTCAAGGCCGTGGAGGGTGTCGACATGACCATCTTCCCGCGCTCGGTGACCGCGCTGATCGGCCCGTCGGGCTGCGGCAAGTCGACGTTCCTGCGGTCCCTCAACCGCATGCACGAGGTCATCAGCGGGGCCTACGTCACCGGCCACGTCTCGCTGAACGGCGAGGACCTGTACGCCCCCGGTGTGGACCCGGTGCTCGTGCGCCGCAAGGTCGGCATGGTCTTCCAGCGCCCGAACCCGTTCCCGACGATGTCGATCTACGAGAACGTGCTCGCGGGCATGCGGCTGAACAACAAGCGCCTGAAGAAGTCCGACGCCGACGACCTCGTGGAGAGCTCCCTGCGGGGCGCCAACCTCTGGACCGAGGTGTCGGACCGCCTCGACAAGCCCGGATCGGGCCTCTCGGGCGGCCAGCAGCAGCGCCTGTGCATCGCCCGTGCCATCGCGCTGCGCCCCGACGTGCTGCTGATGGACGAGCCCTGCTCGGCCCTCGACCCGATCTCGACCCTCGCCATCGAGGACCTGATCAGCGAGCTCAAGGACAGCTACACGATCGTCATCGTGACCCACAACATGCAGCAGGCCGCCCGTGTCTCGGACCGGACCGGGTTCTTCAACATCGAGGGCACCGGCAAGCCCGGCAAGCTCGTCGAGATCGACGACACCGCCGTGATCTTCTCCAAGCCGTCGGAGAAGGCCACCGAGGACTACGTGACCGGTCGGTTCGGCTAGGGCCGTCGCCAGCCGTCAGCCCCTCGCCCCCGGCCGCCGCGCCGGGGGCGTTCCCTTTTCGGGAACGTTTGGACCCACGGTGAACGGGCGAGGACTGGGGGTGCAGACGCCGCGGTTCGCAACACATCCGTCACCTGGGTTCGCTACGGTGACTTGTGCTGCGTCACCGACGACTGCTGGGCGCCCCCCCGCGTCCGATACCCCGAACACGAGGAGGCGGTCCCCCTGGAGGCCCGCATGTGGCATGCCTACCGCAGCGACGGCTGCTTCGACGAGATGATCGACCCCGACGGGCGGCCCCGTCCGGAGTGCGCCGGCCTCGTGGACATGCTGGGCAGGCTCGATGACCTGACCCAGCGGCAGGAGGACGCGGAGCTGGCCATCAAGACGATGGGCATCAGCTTCACCGTCTACTCCGAGGGCGAGAACATCGACCGGGCGTGGCCGTTCGACATCATCCCGCGGGTCATCTCCACCCAGGAGTGGGACGGGGTCTCCAGGGGACTCATCCAGCGGCTGACCGCCCTGAACATGTTCATCGACGACCTGTACCACGACCAGCGCATCATCAGCGAGGGAGTCTTCCCCGCCCACGTGCTGAAGGGCTCGGTCAACTTCCGCCCCGAGTGCGTCGGCGCGAACCCCAAGGGCGGTGTCTGGGCCCACATCTCCGGCAGCGACCTCGTGCGCGACGCCGAGGGCACGATGTACGTCCTGGAGGACAACCTGCGGGTGCCCTCCGGGGTCAGCTACATGCTGGAGAATCGCGCGATCACCAAGCGCGTGCTCGGCGAGGCGTTCCAGGGCCTCGACATCCACCCCGTCGACAGCTACCCCAACGCCCTGCGCGACATGCTGGCCGACCTCTCGCCGCGCCCGGGCGAGCAGCCCGTGATCTGTGTGCTGACGCCCGGCGTGTTCAACAGCGCGTACTTCGAGCACGCGTTCCTGGCCCAGGAGATGGGCGCCCACCTCGTGGAGGGCAACGACCTGTTCGTCGACGCCGACGACTGCGTGCAGATGCGGACGATCGACGGGCCGGTCCGCGTCGACGTCATCTACCGCCGCATCGACGACGCGTTCCTCGACCCCGAGGCGTTCCGGCCGGACTCCGCGCTCGGTGTCCCCGGGCTGATGCGGGCCTGGAAGGCCGGCACGGTCGCCCTGGCCAACGCCCCCGGCGCAGGTGTGGCCGACGACAAGGTCGTGTACGCCTACGTGCCCGACATCATCCGGTTCTACCTCGACGAGGATCCGCTGATCCCCAACGTGCCGACGTACCTGTGCGACGACGACCGCCAGCGGGCGTGGGTCCTCGACCACCTCGACGAGCTGGTCGTGAAGCCGGCCAACGAGTCCGGCGGCTACGGGCTGTTCATCGGCCCCAAGTCCACCGCGCAGGAGAAGGAGGACGTGGCCGCGGCGATCCAGGCCGACCCCCGCAACTACATCGCCCAGCCGACCCTCACCCTGTCCACGGCACCCACGCTGCGCGATGGTCGGGTGGTGCCCCGCCACCTCGACCTGCGACCGTTCATCCTCTCCGGGCCCCGGCCGTACGTGACCAACGGCGGGTTGACCCGCGTGGCGTTCACCGAGGGGTCCCTGGTCGTCAACTCCTCGCAGGGCGGGGGCAGCAAGGACACCTGGGTGCTGGACCCGACCCCCGGGACGACCACTCCCGAGATGGCCACTCCCGGGATGGCCACGGCCCCGCCGACCGCATCCCCGACAGGAGAGGGACGCTGACCATGCTGCTGTCACGACTCGCCGAGAACATCTACTGGGCCGGCCGCTACCTGGAACGGGCCGAGGACACCGCTCGCCTGGTCAAGGTCCACACCGAGCTGTACATGGACCTGCCGCAGGCGACCTCCATGGGCTGGAGCCCGCTGCTGGCCGTCACCGGGTCCGGTGACGCCTACGACGAACACGTCCGCCAGAACGGGGACGACTCCGGCCTCAGCGAGGAGCTGCGCGTGGTCACGTTCCTGACCACCTCGCCGGACAACCCCAGCTCGGTGCTGTCCTGCCTCGACGCGGCCCGCGCGAACCTTCGCTCGGTCCGGGCCCTGCTGCCCCGCTCCGGCTGGGAGCAGGTCAACCACCTGCACCTGTGGGGACGCGACACGCAGGGCAAGGCGGTTCCGCGACGCAGCCGCACGGAGTGGGCGGAGGACCTGATCCGCAAGTGCCAGACGGTGTCCGGGCTGCTCAGCGGGACGATGAGCCACGACGAGAGCTACCGGTTCCTGCAGGTCGGTCGGCACCTGGAGCGGGCCGACATGACGACCCGTGTCCTGGACGTGCAGGCCCAGGTGCTGCTCCAGCAGATCTCCACGGGCAACACCTACGCCGACGTCACCTGGATGTCGGTGCTGAAGTCGGTCTCGGCGATGCAGATGTTCCGCCGCGTCGCACGGGCGGGCGTCTCGGGCAGCCGCGCGCTGAACTTCCTCCTCACCGACCGGGAGTTCCCCCGCTCGGTGGCCCACTGCCTCGTCGAGCTCGACCTGCGGCTGCGCGAGCTGCCGAACTCCGCGCCCGTGATCACCGCCGTCGGTGACGCCCTGATCCGGCTCGACCGAGCGGACCTGGACGTGCACCTGCGGGCCATGGCGCCGGCCGACCTGCACGACTTCATGGACCGCCTGCAGACCGACATCGGCCACATCCATGCCACGGCGTCCGACACCTGGTTCGCTCCCCCACCGGTGTCACTGCCGGAGACCGAACCAGCGGTCGCGACCACGGAGCCGGCACCAGCCGAGCCGGTCGTGCCCGAGTCCGAGGGCAACGGTCAGCAGGTCCAGCGTCAGTCGCAGTCCTCGACGCGCTCCGTGTCGACCTCGGCCTGATCACCCTTCCGCCCCACCTCCCCCACCACCGCCAGGAGCCCCACGCATGGCCATCCATGTCGCCCTGACCCACCGCACCACCTACACCTACGACCGGCCTGTCGGGCTCGGTCCCCACGTGGTGCGCCTGCGCCCTGCCGCGCACACCCGCACGCCGATCCTGTCCTACTCGCTGAAGGTCACGCCGGAGGACCACTTCCTCAACTGGCAGCAGGACCCGTTCGGCAACTACCTGGCCCGCCTGGTCTTCCACGAGAAGACCGAGAAGCTGGAGTTCGTCGTCGACCTCGTCGCCGACATGACGACGATCAACCCGTTCGACTTCTTCGTCGACGAGTACGCCGAGACCCATCCGTTCACCTACGAGCCGTCGCTGAAGCGTGACCTCGCGGTCTACCTGGACGCCGACGAGCCCGGTCCGCTGCTGGCGGAGTGGATGAACGACCGCGTCCGCGACATCGCCCCCGCCCGCAAGGGCAACGAGGGCATGCGCACGATCGACTTCCTGGTCGAGCTGAACCGCCGGGTGATGAGCGACATCGCCTACACCACCCGCATGGAGCCGGGTGTGCAGGACCCGGAGGAGACGCTGGAGAAGGCGCTGGGGTCCTGCCGCGACTCCGGCTGGCTGCTGGTGCAGATCCTGCGTCGTCTGGGCCTGGCGTCCCGCTTCGTCTCCGGCTACCTGGTCCAGCTGACCGCCGACGTGAAGTCCCTCGACGGGCCCAGCGGACCGGCACAGGACTTCACCGACCTGCACGCCTGGACGGAGGTCTACCTGCCGGGCGCCGGTTGGGTCGGCATGGATCCGACGTCGGGCCTGTTCGCCGGCGAGGGCCACATCCCGCTGGCGGCCACCCCCGAACCGCGGTCGGCCGCCCCCATCGAGGGGGCGGTGGACGAGGCCGAGGTCGAGTTCGACCACGCCAACCTGGTCACCCGCATCCACGAGGATCCCCGGGTCACCAAGCCCTACACCGTGCAGCAGTGGAAGGACGTCGACGCCCTCGGGCGACGGGTCGACGCCGACCTGCAGGCCGGCGACGTCCGGCTGACCCAGGGTGGCGAGCCGACGTTCGTGTCGATCGACGACATGGAGGCGCCGGAGTGGAACACCGCCGCCGACGGCTTCCACAAGCGCGAGCGTGCGTGGGACCTGTCACAGCGGCTCTTCGCCCGGTTCGCCGACGGCGGCCTGATCCACCACGGCCAGGGCAAGTGGTACCCCGGCGAGCCGCTGCCGCGGTGGCAGACCGGCCTGTACTGGCGCACCGACGGCCAGACCCTGTGGAGCGACCCCGGGTTGCTCGGTTCGCCGTGGGACCCCTCGACCGCCACGGTGACGGACGCCGAGGAGATGGCCCGCAGGATCGCGGAGTCCTTCGGCGTCCCCGACGACAACGTGCACGCCGCGTGGGAGGACGAGCTGTACCGGCTGTGGAAGGAGTCCACGCTGCCGGTCGGGCCCGCCCCCGTCGTCGACATCGACCCCGACGACGACCGGCTGGTCGACCCCGACGAACGTCGTCGCCTGCTGGAGGCCATCGACAAGCGGGACCTCAACCCCAACGGCTTCGCGGTCCCGCTGCACCACGACGGCCTCGGCTGGGCGACCGCCCGCTGGGAGTTCCGCCGTGGCCGGCTGGTGCTGATGCCCGGTGACTCGCCGATGGGCCTGCGCCTGCCCCTCCCCGGGCTGTCGTGGCACGACCCCAAGGTCCAGCCCGAGCGGTCGACGTTCGACCAGCTGTTCCTCCAGCGGCCCACCGGCGACCCCCTGACCGCCCAGGAGTACGGCCAGCCGATGAGCCCCGGCGACCCCGACGCTGCGGCCGGCGCCCCCGCCGGCGAACGCGGCGCGCGGATGCTGCCCATCCAGAACGGTCCGTTCAGCGCGGTGTGCGTGGAGGTCCGCGACGGCCGGCTGCACGTGTTCTTCCCGCCGCTGACCCACCTCGAGCACACCCAGGACGTCCTCAACGTCGTGGAGGACGCCGCCGCCGACATGGGCGTGCAGGTCGTGCTGGAGGGTTACACGCCGCCCAGCGACCCGCGCCTGCGCAACCTCGTCGTGGCACCTGACCCCGGGGTCATCGAGGTCAACGTGCACCCGGCGGCGGACTGGGAGGACCTGTCGACGATCATCAACGGCGTCTACGAGGACGCCCACCACGCGCGGCTGGGCACGGAGAAGTTCGACCTCGACGGCAGCCACACCGGCTCCGGCGGTGGCAACCACATCACCCTCGGCGCCGAGACGCCGGCGGACTCCCCGCTGCTGCGTCGCCCCGACCTGCTGCAGTCGATGATCACCTACTGGCAGCACCATCCGTCGCTGTCGTACCTGTTCTCCGGCAAGTTCATCGGCCCGACCTCACAGGCACCCCGCGTCGACGAGGGCCGCGACGAGTCGTTGTACGAGCTGGAGACCGCGTTCGCCGAGATGGGCCGTCAGGCCGAGCTGCACGGCGGCCAGCCGCCGGCGTGGGTCGTCGACCGGTCGCTGCGCCACCTGCTGACCGACCTGACCGGCAACACCCACCGGGCCGAGTTCTGCATCGACAAGCTGTTCAGCCCCGACAGCGAGCGGGGCCGGCTGGGCCTGCTCGAGCTGCGCGGCTTCGAGATGCCGCCGCACGCACAGATGTCGCTGGTGCAGGCGCTGCTGGTCCGCTCGCTGGTCAGCCGGTTCTGGCAGGAGCCCTACGCCGGCTCGATGGTCCGCTGGGGTGGCCTGCTGCACGACCGCTTCCTGCTGCCGTGGTTCGCGCAGGCCGACGCCCACGAGGTCGTCGCCGACCTGCAGGCGCACGGCTACGACTTCCAGACGTCGTGGCTGAACCCGTTCGTGGAGTTCCGCTTCCCGCGGCTGGGCACCGTCGTCGTCAACGACGTCGAGATCGAGCTGCGCAAGGCCGTCGAGCCGTGGCACGTGCTCGGTGAGGAGGCCACCGGACAGGGCACGGCCCGCTTCGTGGACTCCTCCGTGGAGCGGGTCCAGGTGAAGGTGAGCGGTCTGACCCCCACCCGCCACATCGTGACCTGCAACGGGGCGCCCGTGCCGCTGACGCCGACCACCGAGGCGGGCACGTCCGTCGGCGCGGTCCGCTTCAAGGCCTGGCAGCCGCCGTCTGGCCTGCACCCCACGATCGGCATCCACTCGCCGCTGACGTTCGACGTGATCGACCGGTGGAGCCGGCGGTCGCTCGGCGGGGCGCGCTACCACGTCGTCCACCAGGGAGGGATGGGCTACGACCGCATGCCGGTCAACCCGCTGGAGGCCGACTCCCGGCGCGTCAACCGCTTCGAGGTCCTCGGCCACACCCCCGGGCCCGTCGACATCGAGCAGCTCGACCGCTGGGGGGCCCGTGACGGCGGTGAGTATCCTCGCACCCTTGACCTCCGCCGCCCTCACCCTGCGACCGGTCACGCCCGCGAGGCGTGACCCGTCGGCGGCGCCCGTGATGACCGCTGACCTGCCCGGCCCGGAGGTCGTGTGACCTCGGTGCTCGACGGAGCGGCCGAACCCGTCATCCCCACGGACGCCGCCAACGAGATGACGGCGCCCGACGGCAGCATCCGTCCGGGCTGGGAGGGGTTGCACCGCGCAGTCGAGGCGATGGACCTGCGACAGCAGCGACGGCTGCGTCGCGAGGTTGCCCGCCTGCTGGAGGACGACGGCGTCACCTACCACGTCCCCGGCACCGGCAAGCGGCTGGCGTGGCAGCTCGACCCCCTCCCCCTCATCATCAGCGGGGAGGAATGGGCAGGCATCGAAGCCGGGATCGTGCAGCGCGCCGAGCTGCTGAACCTGGTGCTGGCCGACCTGTACGGCCCCCGGACGCTGCTGACCAGGGGGTTGCTGCCCGCACGGCTGGTCCACGACCATCCGGGGTTCCTGCGCGCCCTGCACGGGGTGCACCTGCACGGCCCCCAGCAGCTGTTCACCTACGCCGCGGACCTCGCCCGCATGCCCGACGGGGCGATGGTGGTGCTCGGGGAACGCACGCAGGCCCCGTCCGGCGCGGCCTACGCGCTGCAGAACCGTATCGTCACCTCGCGGGTGATGGGCCAGCTGCACCGCACGAGCCACGTCCAGCGGCTGGCCCCGTACTTCCGCGCGTTGCGACGCGGGTTGCAGCAGGTCGCCCCCGGCGACGTGACGTTGCCGCGCACCGTCCTGCTGTCGCCCGGCTCGCGCAACGAGACGGCGTTCGAGCACGCCCTGCTGGCCGCCCGACTCGGGCTGTCGCTGGTCGAGGGCAGCGACCTGCAGGTCCGCGACGGCCGGGTGTGGCTGCGCAGCCTCGGCCATCCCGAACCCGTCGACGTGATCGTCCGTCGCATCGACGAGGAGTGGTGCGACCCGCTGGAGCTGCGACCCGACTCGCTGATCGGCGTCCCAGGGCTGGTCAACGCCGTCCGCAACGGCACCGTCGCCGTGGTCAACACCCTCGGCAGCGGGGTGCTGGAGAACCCCGCGCTGCAGGCCTTCCTGCCCGGGCTGGCCCAGCACCTGCTGGGCCAGTCGCTGCGGCTGCCGTCGGTCCACACGGTGTGGCTCGGGGAGGAGGAGGGACGGCGCGAGGTCATGGCGGCCCCCCGCGAGTGGTTGTTCAAGCCGACCGCCCGGACCGCTGGTCACGACAACACCATCGTCGGTGCGGGCCTGGACGACCGCGAGGTGCTGGCGCTGCGTGCCCGCGTGGCCGCCGCCCCCCATCGCTGGGTGGCCCAGGAACCTGCCTCGCCCGCGCGGTCGCCATCGATCGGCACCGACGGCATCGTCGACCGGCGCACCGTGCTGCGGACCTTCGCGGTGGCTGACGGATCCTCCTACACCGTCATGCCCGGCGGGCTGACGCGAGTGGCCCCCGACGACGGCATCATCATCGCCAACCACCAGGGCGCGTGGTCCAAGGACACCTGGGTGCTCGGCGACGCCCACCAGCCAGTCACCGGGTTCTGGAGCGACGGCGGTGCCGACGACCCCGTCGTCCCCGACGCCACGATGCCGTCCCGCGCGGCGGAGAACCTGTACTGGCTGGGACGCTACGCCGAGCGCGCCGAGGGGGTCGCCCGGCTGCTGCGCGAGATCGAGGCCCGTCGCACCGAGTTCCACGAGGCCACCAGCGGGCCCGGCGTCGCCTGCATCACTGCCCTCCTGCAGGCCGTCACCCAGGTCACCACGACGTACCCGGGCTTCGTCGGACCGGGCGCCGACCGGCGCCTGGCCAGCCCCCAGGCCGAGCTGACCAGCCTGGCCAGCGACGAACGTCGTCCGGGCACGCTCGCCCACGCCATCCGCAACCTGCTGGACAGCGTCGACGTGGTTCGCGACCAGCTGTCGGGCGACACGTGGCTGGTGGTCGTCGACCTGCAGCGTCGGCTGGCCAGGACCGATCCGGCCAACCGCATGCCGACCGCCGAACCCGGCGAGCTGCGCCTGGACGACATGGCCCGGGTCCTGCACGGCCTGCTGTCCATCCAGGGGCTGGCCGCGGAGAACATGATCCGCGACGCGGGCTGGCGCTTCATGGACGCCGGCCGGCGGATCGAACGCGGCCTGCAGATCCTCGCCCTGCTGCGCGCGACCACCACCCACGTGCGGGAGGAAGCCGCCGACGGGCTGGTCGCCGAGTCAGTCCTGCGCGTCGCCGAGTCGATCATCACCTACCGACGTCGGTACCGGTCGACCGCGCGGGTCTCGACGCTGCTCGACCTGCTGCTCGTGGACCCCGACAACCCACGGTCGTTGACCTACCAGTTCGACCGGCTCGCCGAGGACCTGACGATGCTGCCCGGCCACCCCGGCGCCGGCCGGGTGTCGGCCACCGAACGGCCGGTGCTCGAGGCCTCCACGGCCCTGCGCGTCGCCGACACCGACCACCTCGCCAGCGACCAGTCCGACCAGGTGCGCGGCGAGCTCGACGACTTCCTCAGCCACCTCTACGGCCTGATGTCACGGGCAGGTGAGGAGGTCCGCCGGGCCCACTTCACTCACCTCGCCCCGCAGCGGACCATGCGCGCCGACACCAGCGGAGGAGTGCGCTCGTGACGTTCGCCGTCGTGCACACCACGACCTACACCTACGAGTCGGAGGTCTCCGCCAGCTACGGCGAGGCCCACCTGCTGCCGCGGTCGATGCCGGGCCAGCAGGTGCACACCGCCGAGCTGACCGTCACCCCGACGCCCGGCACGCTGGACGAGCGGGTGGACTGGTTCGGCAACCGGACCCACTTCTTCGAGCTGTCCGCCGGCCACACCCGCCTGTCGGTGACCGCGTCCAGCACCGTCGACGTCACCCGCCAGCCGATCGGCGACCAGCTGCTGGCGAGCCAGCCGTGGGAGTCCGTCCGTGACCGCCTGGCCGGTGGGCCCGGCGGCGGGGACCCTGCCTCGGTGCTGGCGGCCACCGAGTTCCTGCTCGCCTCCGAGCAGGCCCCCACCACCGCGGCGGCCGCCGCCTACGCCGTGCCGTCGTTCCGACCGGGCCGACCGGTCCTGGAGGCGGTGGAGGAGCTGTCCTCGCGGATCCATCGTGACTTCGAGTTCCAGCCCGGGGCGACGACCGTCGGCACCCCCGTCGACGACGTGCTCCGCCGCCGGGCCGGGGTGTGCCAGGACTTCGCCCACCTGACGATCGCGGCGCTGCGGTCGCTGGGGCTGGCTGCCCGGTACGTCTCGGGGTACCTCGAGACCGACCCGCCCCCCGGCAAGCCCAAGCTGCAGGGCGCCGACGTGTCCCATGCGTGGGCGTCGGTGTTCGTGCCCGACATCGGCTGGGTCGACATCGACCCGACCAACGACCAGTTCGTGGGCGACCGCTACATCACGACCGCATGGGGTCGTGACTATGGGGACGTCGCCCCGCTGAAGGGCGTGATCTTCACCGACGGCGACACGCAGCGCCTGGAGGTCAGCGTCGACGTCCGGCGCGTGCGACCGGCCGGCACGGCGTCGCCGGGGCCTGCGCTCACGGGTCCAGCACCCACGGGGCCGGCGTCCACGAGTCCGCCGCCGCAACCGATGGTGCAGCAGCAGTCCCAGACCGGCTTCGACGTCTGACCCACGCTCCTTACACTCGGGTGGTGACCACCATGGAGCCGACCACGACCAACCTGCCGGCCACGACCGGTGACGACGCGCTGGACGGCTTGGCCGACCTGCTGCCGCAGGTCTGGCAGGACGTGGTCGTCGACACCGTCCGCGAGGTCCACCGGGCCGTCGCCGACCGCGCCTTCGGGTTCGTCCCGGGGTCGAAGCCGATCAGGGTGGTGCACGATGGGGTCGCCGACGCCGTCTACGGCACGTTGCGGATGGCCGGGGCCGGGGCGAGGACCGCCCTGCGCGCGGTCGTGCGCGCCGGGGCGACCACTCGTGATCCGGCGGTGCTGGAGCGCAGCCGTGGATGGCGGTCGTCGGTCGCCGTCCTCAACGGGGTGCTGGGCGACCTGCTGGACGAGCAGCACAACCCGCTGGCGATCCAGATGTCCCCGCGGGTCGACGGACGCGACGTCCGGTTGTCGCGGGAGGGGCTGGCCGCGGCGTACCCCGAGGCCACCGGACGGATCGCCGTGCTGGTGCACGGGCTGGTGGAGAACGACGAGTCGTGGCAGTTCCGTGCGGCCGAACGCGGCGGCACCTACCCCGACCTGCTCGAGCAGGCCGGGATCACGCCCGTGCTGGTGCGGTTCAACACCGGCAAGCACATCTCCGACAACGCCCTGGAGATGGCCGACCTGCTGGACCGCCTGACGTCGCGCTGGCCCGAGCCGGTGGAGGAGGTGCTGCTGATCGGCCACTCGATGGGCGGGCTGGTGCTGCGCGGGGCGGCCGACATCGCCGCCGCGAGCGGGCTTGGCTGGACCGGGCTGGTCCGCAACGTCGTGCTGCTGGGCACCCCCCACGAGGGCGCGGCGCTGGAGAAGGTGGCCAACGCCGGCGCGTGGCTGCTGGCGAGCGTGCCCGAGATGGCCCCGTTCGGCGCGATCCTCAAGCGGCGCAGCGCCGGCATCAAGGACCTGCGCCACGGGTACGTGCGGGCGTCGGACTGGGCCGACCAGGACCCCGACGGCTGGCGCAGCCGCACGGCGTCGGACACCGAGCCGTGGGAGGGCGTCACCATCCACAACATCGGCGCGACGATCACCCACGACCACACCCACCCGATGGGCCACGCCCTCGGGGACCTGCTGGTGCGGTGGGACTCCGCCCGTGCGGACGGCCGGCCGTGGGCCCGGTCCGCCTCGGTCACCCACGTCGGCGGCACCGACCACTTCGGCCTGCTGAACCACCCCGTGGTCAGCGACCTCCTCGCCGACCTGCTCATCGGCCGCCCGCCGACCACCTGACCCCCGTCCGGGCTCCTCCGGCCGATCCCGACCTCGAACCGGCTCGGGCCGGACACGGCCGGCCGCCCGACCCGACACGACGGCCCCCCGACCCGACCCGACCGGCCGCCCGACCCGACCGGCCGCCCGACCCGGAACTGGCTTCCCGCGACAATTGTGGGATCCGGTGCACCGGTGCACCCCTGACCACAATCGTGGTCGGATGCCGATCTCGCGAGCCGGGTGTTCGGCGACGATCGTAGGATCCGGTGCACCAGTGCACCCCTGACCACGATCGTGGTGGGATGCCAATCGTGACCCGACTGGCCGGAGGCCCGAGATGCCCGCGACCCGCACGCGCCGGACGTTCCTGACCGACCTGGGGAGAACCGCCGCGGGAGTCGTGGTCGTGGGGTTCGCCGGGGGCTGCTCCGGCGGGGACGAGCCCGTGGCGCAGGTCACGGCACCGACCGATCCCACGGCGGCCCCGACGACCGCTTCGACCGATCCCACGGCCGACCCGACGACCGACGGCGCGTCACCCGACGCTGCCGGGCTGGTCGTCCCCCACACCGTGGACCTCGGCATCGGGGCGGCCTACGTGCTGGTGCGCGCGGGCGAGGCCGCGATCGTCGACACCGGCGTGGCGGGCAGCGAGGACGCGATCGAGGCCGTGCTGGCCGAGGCCGGGGTCGGCTGGGGCGATGTCGGCCACGTCATCCTCACCCACCAGCACGGCGACCACGTCGGCAGCCTGGAGGCCGTTGCCGGCCTGGCCTCGGGCGCGGCCCTGTACGGCGGCGCGGCCGACATCCCCAACATGACCGCTCCGCGGGAGATCAGCGCGGTCGGCGACGGCGACACGGTCTTCGACCTGTCGATCATCGAGACACCGGGGCACACCGCCGGGCACATCAGCGTGCACGAGCCCGCCGCCGGGTTGCTCGTCACCGGCGACGCGCTGGTCGGCAACGCCGGTCGCGTCGCAGGCCCCGCTGCCCAGTTCACCGCCGACATGACCAGCGCGATCGCCAGCGTCGCGACGCTCGCCGAGCTGGACGTGCAGCGGATCCTGGTGGGGCACGGATTCCCGGTCGAGGGCGGGACGGCCGAGCTCGCGGCCCTCGCCGAGACGCTCGCCGGCTGACCGAGCGACGGGCCCACCCCGGCGGACCCTGCCGACCGGGCTCACCTGCTGACGTGTCGGCAGCCGGCATCCGGGAACGTTGGGGGTGCACCCGGCGTCGGACCGACCGAGTCCCCGACCCCGAAGGAGCCCCCATGACTCGTCGACTCCCCCTCCCCCTGCACCTCGCCACCGTGGCGCTGCTGCTGGTGGCAGCCGTCGGCCTGGCCTCCTGCGCCGAGGACGCCACCCGTGACGACGTCGGCCTGGCCACGCCCGGCGCGGCCGCCGCCGACACCGCCACCGCCGACACCGCCGCCGAGGACCCTGCGGCCGAGGACCTCGTCGGCGATGCCCGCCAGGCGATCGGCCAGTGGATCCTCCTCGACGGGACCGTCGACGGCGAGTCCATCGCCCTGCCCGACGGCGAACGGATCACGATGGAGGTCACCCGCACCCAGGTCGTCGGCGCCGCCGCCTGCAACCAGTACTCCGCGACCGCATCGGTGTCCGGTGACGAGATGACCATCGGCAGCCCGACGTCCACCCGGATGATGTGCGCCGAGGACATCATGTCCGCCGAGACCGCCTACCTCGCTGGCCTCCAGCGCGTCACGTCCCTCGACAGCGAGGGCGAGGAGCTCGTCCTGACCGGCGACGGCGTCCAGCTCCGCTTCGTGGCCGCCTGACCGAGCACGCCCACCCGACAGTCCCACGCCCAACCGACAGGCCCGGCGCCCGGGTGCCCCTTCCGGGCGCGAACCATCGAACGTAGACTGCCTCACCGCACCCAGCGGCCTCCTGCGCACCTCCCGTTCGGGAGAAGGGATCGGCCCTCGATGGTCACCACGCTGCTCGGCCATGTCGCTCGGCGCCCACGGGACACCGCGCTGGTGGACGTGGACGGCATCACCAGCTGGTCGGTGCTCAACGACCGGTGCAACCGGTGGGTCTGGGCCCTCCGTGGACTCGGCCTGGCGCCGGGCGACCGGGTGGCCGTGATGGCCGGCAACCGTCGCGACGCGTGGGAGGTGTTCCTCGCCGGGCTGCACGCCGGACTCGTCGTCGTGCCCGTCAGCTGGGAGCTCGACATCGACGACGCCGCCTACGTCCTGCGCCACTCGGGCGCCCGCGTGCTCGTGGTGGAGGCCTCGACGGAAGGGGTCGCCGTGGCTGCCGCCCGCGGGGTACCGACGGTGACGGTGGTGCTGACGCTGGACACCCCCGGACACGGGGCCCAGTTGGCCGAAGACGTGCTGGGCCAGGTTCCGGCGATCGAGCCGGACAACCAGGTGGCGGGCGGGCCCATGTTCTACACGTCGGGCACCACCGGGGCCCCCAAGGGAGTGATCTCCGCCGGCCTCGGTGGGGCGGGGCAGCCGGTCGAGTCCCTGGCACGGACGGCGGCCGCGGTCTGCACCGGCGTCGGGTTCCCCCCTGACGGGACTGCGATGATCGTCGGGCCCGCCTACCACTCCGGTCAGTTCGTCCTCGCGACGTTCCCGCTGCTGTTCGGCCAGGCCCTCGTCGTCCACCGACAGCCCGAGCCGGCCGCGATCCTCCGCGAGATCGACCGGCGCCGGGTCACCAACGTGCTGCTGCTGCCCAAGGACTTCATCGACATGCTGGCCCTGCCGGAGCCGCACCGTCGGGCGTTCTCCGGCCGGTCGCTGCGCGTGGTCCTGCACGGCGGTGCGCCCTGCCCGCCGGACGTGAAGCAGCGGATGATCGACTGGTTCGGCCCGGTCGTCACCGAGTACTACGGGGCGACCGAGGGAGGGTTGTTCGCCCTGGCCTCCTCCATGGAGTGGCAGAAGGTGCCCGGCACCGTCGGTCGGGTCCTGCCGTTCCTCGAGGTCCGGGTGGTCGATGCCGCCGGGGCGGAGGTCGAGTCGGGCCAGGAGGGTGTCCTGTACTTCCGGAACCGGACCGGCGCGGCGTTCCGCTACCACGACGACCCCGACCGCACCGCGGCGGCGCACCTCGAGCCCGGGCTGTTCACCGTCGGCGACGTCGGCTACCTCGACGAGAACGGGTACCTGTTCGTCTCGGGCCGCGAGGCCCACCTGGTGACGGTGGACGGCCAGCGAGTCCACCCCAACCGCGTCGAGCAGGCGCTGTCGGGCCACCCGGCGGTCGCAGACATCGGGGCCTTCGGTGGCCCGGACCCCAGCGGGTCCGGCGACTGCATCCACGTCGCGGTCAGGCCGGTCGACCCCGAGGTCTCCGCCGACGAGCTCCGCGCTGCGCTGCTGGTCCGGGCGGCGGACAGCCTGCCCGCCGCTGCGGTCCCTCGCGGGGTCCACGTCGTCACGCACATCCCACGGTCAGGCGCCGGGAAGATCCTGCGCCACGAGCTACGGGACACGCTGGCACCGAGCGGTCAGACGACCTCGTAGATGTCGTAGCGGATCACGCCGGCGTCGACGACGGCGCGACCGACGGTCAACACCTTGTTGAGCCACAGGTAGCGCGGGTCGCCCGTCTCGAACACCGGGGCGCTGTACAGGGGGCTCGTCCCGACGCCGCCGGAGTGGTCGGCGCGGCCGTAGTAGCGCACGAACACGAGGGCGTCGTCGTGGGTGCGGATGGTGAACTGGACGTCGATGTGCGCCGAGCCGTCGGGCCCCTCCAGCAGCCAGTCGACGGCGCTGGGACCGACCAGGCGGCCGGTCAGCCGGGGGCCCTCGTAGACGACGTCGGTCATCTCGATGAGGACCCGACGCCCACGGGGGGTGTCGGTCTGCACGATCGCCTCGCCCAGGGTGATCCGGCCGGTGGTGAAGGGCACGAGGACCGGTGGGTGCCCGAGCATCGCGACCTCGAGCGGCGTCGCGGGTTGTTGCAGGGCGGCGGTGACCGCCGCGTCTCGCCCGTCGGCGCGCGTTGCGCGATCATCCATGGCGTCTCCTCGAGGACAGCGCTCGGATGGCGAGCGTCCCTCCGGCCCCGCAGGCCGTCAGGTCCCTGAGGAAGAATGTACTGCGTCGTGACCCGGGTGGTCAGGCGATTCGCGGCTGGGTCTGCCGCGCTCGGGGCGGGCCCTTCAGGGACGGCGGCGACGGGCGGGCAGCATGGCGGTGGCACCCAGCGCCACCGCGCCCAGGGCCAACGCGTCGGTCGGCAGCTCGGTGTGGCCTTCCAACGGCAGGACCGATCCGTCGGCGGACACGGTCACCTGCTGGCCGAGCGGCACGGAGTCGTCGACCGGGGTGCCCCAGCGGCCCCACGAGTTGCCCTCGTCGACCGCGAGCGGTTCGACGTCCTCGATGCCGTCGACCTCGATGATCCAGAGGCCACGGCCGGGGGCGTTGGTGTCCTTGCCGGCGGCGCCGTACTCGAAGGAGGAGCCGTAGACGTAGCCGTGCCACGCGTAGGCGGAGAAGAAGCCGGACTCGGCGGGCTCGAAGAACGCGTGGGAGGTGGGGGCCCCCGTCACGCCGTCGACGACGGAGGTGTAGTCGGCGATCTCGATACCTGCGTCGTACCAGCCGCCGACCATGTAGTTGGTGTCGCGGACGAAGCCGTAGAAGTGGCTGGTGCAGAACTCGCCCTCGGTGTCGGTGGGCGAGAAGGTGCCGGTCACCACTGGCAGCTCGGGCACGTCGACGTTGTAGAACCACGTCGCCCCGACGGGGTTGGCCGTCGCCTTGCCGCCGGTGCAGACGGGCTCGGGCGTGCCGGCCGCGGCGCCCGCGGTCTCGTCGCCGAGCACCAGGGTGCGCTCGTCGGGGGTGAAGCGGGAGCCGTGGTGGATGCTGATGCCGGGGTTGGGGATGACCGCGACCTCGGTCGGCAGGCGGGGGTCGGAGAGGTCCCAGATGTAGGAGGCCGTGATGCCGGCGCAGGCGTACAGCTGGCGGGTGGGGGCGATGCCGGAGTCGTGGCACCCGTCCATGGCCGAGGGCGACCAGTCGCGGATCGACTCGATGGTGATGGCCTCGGGGAAGTCGGGGGTCCCGGCCAGGCCGGTCTGTCCGGCGGCCCGCAGCTCGTCGAGCTTCCGGAGGTCGATGAAGCCCCACGGCGGGTTCACGGCGTTGAACTCCGCCATGTTCAGGTAGACCAGGCCCTCGGGGCCGTTGATGGTCAGGTTGTGCACGCCGGAGGGGATGCCGTGGTCCCTGCCGAAGAAGGCGACCAGGCGGGGGCGAGCGGGGTCGGTGATGTCGAAGACCCGCACACCCTTGTTGCCGGGAGCCTCGTCGAGGTTGTCCGGGTCGGTCGGGTCACCGTCCGCGCAGGGGCGTGCCGATCCGTCCCACACCTGGATGGCGTAGTTCTCCCAGACACCGGCGTCGGAGTGGAACCCGCCGCAGGTCGAGGCCGCCAGCAGCGCCGGGGCTGTCGGGTCGGTCACGTCGATGATCGACAGGCCGGGGACCGCGGTCCCGCCCATGACGACGATGTCCCTCGTGTCGTCGATGACCTCGCCGTCCCAGACCTGGCGGCCCTCGCGACGCTGGAACTGCATGTCGGAGGTCGCGGCGACGGGCAGGTTGGCGACGAACTCGACGTTGTCGGACTGCCGGGTGATGTCGACCTCGGCAACGTCGGTGATCGCCTCGACGTCACCGCCGATGTCGTAAGTCCCGTCCCACCAGTCGGATGCCGGGTGGGCCATGGCGGTGCCGGGGATGGTGGCGACCAGTCCGACGACGAGCAGGAGCAGTGCGAGCGCGCGAGTCCTCATGCCCCCGGGTTCGACGTCGAAGGGGGTGATTCCTGCCCGCGCCGGGGGTCAGTCCCCGCACTGCACGCGGCCGGCCATCACGAGGGGAGGGTCAGCGGGGGTCGACGAACCGTCC
Organism: Euzebya rosea; assembly: GCF_003073135.1. Lineage (NCBI taxonomy): Bacteria > Bacillati > Actinomycetota > Nitriliruptoria > Euzebyales > Euzebyaceae > Euzebya > Euzebya rosea. Next base: position 22,548 of record NZ_PGDQ01000013.1, on the reverse strand, counting down.
GCCGCGAGTCACCGGCCCGTGGGCGCGGAGGGCTGCGACGATCCGCTGCCGCGTGTCAGCCGGGTCGATCACGTCGTCGATCTCGGCAAAGGTGGCGATGTTGAGCCCCTCGGCGTTGGTGTGGGCGAGCTCGATCAGCTCCGCCTCCCGCGTGGCCCGCTCGTCGACGTCCTCGATGGCCTCGAGCTCCCGTCGGAAGCCCAGCCGGACCGCGCCCTCCAACCCCATCGGTCCGAGCTCGGCCGTCGGCCAGCCGAGGGTCAGCAGGGGCACCTTCAGGTGGCCGCCGAACATGGCCTGTGCGCCCAGCCCGTAGCCCTTGCGGGTGATGACGGTGACGATGGGCACCGACAGCGCCGCCCCGGTGACGAACAGGCGGCTGAACCGCCGCACCCCGGCGTCCGCCTCGGCCTCCGGACCGACCATGAAGCCCGGGGTGTCGCACAGCACCACGACCGGCAGGCCGTGGGCGTCGCACAGCTGCAGGTGCCTGGCCGCCACGTCGGCACCCTCGGCGTCGATGGCACCGCCCAGGTGGGTCGGCACGTTGGCGATCACCCCGACCGGTCGCCCCTCGATCCGGGCGAAGGCCGTCAGCATCCCCGGCGCGTGGGCCTCGCGCAGCTCCAGGACGCTGTCGGTGTCGGCCAGCGTCGCCAGCAGCTCGCGCATGTCGTAGACCCGCTTGCGGTTCTCGGGGACGACGTCGCGCAGCGCTGTCTGGTCGGCGCAGGACCACGTCTCCACCGTGCCCTGGGTGTAGGACAGGTAGCGCTTGGTGACCGCGACCGCCTCGGCCTCGTCGTCGACGACCACGTCGACGACGCCGTTGGCGGCCTGGACCTCGATCGGCCCGATGTCCTCGGGTGCCACGACGCCGAGGCCGCCACCCTCGATCATGGCCGGGCCGGCCATGCCCAGGTTCGACGCGCGGGTCGCCACGATCAGGTCGGCACACCCGGCCAGCGCCGCGTTGCCGGCGAAGCAGCGGCCGTTGACGATCGCCACCGTCGGAACTTGCCCCGAGAGGCGCGCGAACAGCGCGAAGGCCGCCGCGTCCAGCCACGACCCGCCGACGTTGTCGGTGTCCCCCGGACGGCCGCCGCCACCCTCGGCGAAGACCACGACGGGCAGTCCCATGCGTGCGGCCAGGGCGAACAGCCGGTCCTTCTTGGTGTGGTTGGCGTGGCCCTGGGTGCCGGCGAGGACGGTGTAGTCGTAGGCGGCCACGGCGACCTGGCTGGCGTCGGCGCCGAACAGGTCGGCGTTGACGGTCCCGATGCCGGTGACCAGCCCGTCGGCGGGGGTGCGGGCGATCAGCTCGTCGAGGTCGCGTCGGCTGCGTTGCGCCGCGATCGCGAGGCCGCCGTACTCGCTGAAGGAGCCGTCGTCGAGCAGGTCGGCGACGTTCTCCCGGGCCGTGCGGAACCCCAGCGCGTGCCGCTTGGCCACCGCGTCGGGGCGGGCGTCGTCGAGCAGCATCGCCCGTCGTCGGTGCACGGCTGCGAGGTCGGCCCGTTCGTCCTGCGTGGTGTCGGTCGGGACCGCGTCGTCGGTCGGTGCGGTCGTCGCGGGCGCGAGCGACACGAGCGCCCGGCCCACCTCCACGGTGTCCCCCGGCGCGACGAGGATGCGGTCGACGACCCCGTCGGCCGGGGCGACGACGGGCTGCTCCATCTTCATGATCTCGAGGTGGAGGAGGGTCGTCCCGGCGGTGACCGGCTGTCCCTCCTCCACCTGGAGGTGGGCGACGGTCGCGGCGATGGGGCTGGTGACTGTGGTCATGTGCACGCCCCTCTCCTACGCCACCCAGCCCCCGACGGCAAACCGATGGGGCACCGCGGAGGTGGGTAGCCTGCGATCACGATGCCGTCCGACCCCGTGCCCCGACTCGAGCTGCCCATGCCGGTGGCCGAGGGGCCGGTGCCCACCTCGAGTGTGGAGGAGCTGGCCGACGTCATGCGGGGACGGCGGACGCTGGTGCTGACGGGGGCCGGGATCTCGACCGACTCGGGCATCCCGGACTACCGCGGTGACGGTCGGTCGGCGCGTACGTCGGTACCGATCATCTACCGCGAGTTCATGGGCGACCCCGAGGCCCGGCGGCGGTACTGGGCGCGCAGCCAGGCGGGGTATCGCCATGTCGGCACGGTCGATCCCAACGACGGGCACCGGGCGGTGACGCGGCTGCAGCAGGCCGGGGTGGTCGCCGGGGTGGTCACGCAGAACGTCGACCGGCTGCACCAGCAGGCCGGCACCGTGGACGTTGTCGACCTGCACGGCCGGATCGACCGGGTGATCTGCACCAGCTGTGGTACCCGCACCCCACGGGAGGAGCTGGCCGAGCGGCTCGCAGCAGCCAACCCCGACTACGACGCCCTGCTCGACGTGGTGTCCACCCCGTTCCAGCCCGACGGCGACGCCGACGTCGCCGAGCAGCTGTTCGAGTCCTTCACCGTCGTCGACTGCCTGGTCTGCGGCGGCCTGCTGAAGCCGGACGTGGTCTTCTTCGGCGAGTCGATGCCTCGGGAACGGCGCGACCGGGCGTCGGCGTTGCTGCGGGACGCCGACGGGATCCTCGTCCTCGGATCCTCGCTGGCGGTGATGAGCGGCTACCGGCTGGTGCTGCAGGCCAGCAAGGACGGCCAGCCCGTGGCCATCCTCACCCGGGGTCCCTCACGCGCCGACCACCTGGCCGACGTCCGCCTCGACGCCCCGCTGACCCCGACCCTCCGCGCCCTCGTCGACGCGATCGGGGCCTGAGTCGGCCAGACGCGACGACCGGCACGATCCGCGGTCAGCGGGGGTGGATGACCACCGGTAGGTCGTCGGTCGGCTCGGGCAGCGCCTTCCAGCCCATGGTCGGCTCGTAACCCGGCGCCACCTCGAACCGGCGGGTCAGCAGCAGCCGGTGCCACATCGCCTTGGTCTCCAGCTGGGCGAAGGCGAACCCGATGCACTTGTGGGCGCCGGCGCCGAACGGGTAGTAGAGGTGCTTGTGCTGCTTGTGCTCCTCCCGGCCCTCCTCGAAGCGGCTCGGGTCGAAGGTGTCGGGGTCGGTCCAGTACTCCGGCAGGCGGTGGGTGGCGGGGTTCATGACCGCGATCCACGTGCCCTCCGGGATGTAGTAGTCGCCCAGCGCCGTGTCGCGGACGGCCCGACGGACCATCACGGGCACCGGCGGCCAAAGCCGCATGACCTCGTTCATCACCAGCTCGATGGCGGTGAGGGACTTCAGGTCCTCGGGGCGAAGCGGCCCGTCGCCGAGCGCAGCGGACTCGGCGTACGCCCGTTCCTGCCACTCGGGGTGGGCGGCGAAGCCCCACGCCATCATCGCCATCGCCAGCGTGGTGGTGTCGTGGGCGGCGAACCACATGAAGTTCATGTGGCGCACGATCTCCTCGTCGGTGAACGCCGAGCCGTCGTCGTCGCGCGCGTGGACCATGGCGGAGAACAGGTCGTCGCCGTCGCCGGCGCGCTTGTCGTCCAGCTGTGCACGCAGCCACCTGGTGACGTCGTCGTACCCGTTCCGCCCTCGCCCCCACAGCGTGAACGGCAGGTCCATGCGGAGGAACTCCGTCGCGGCGCGGGGCTGGGCGTGGAAGCCGGCCAGCAGGTGGTCCCGGCTGGGACGGTCGAGCTCCACGCCGAGGAACACATCGGCGGCCACGCGCATCGCCAGGTCCTTCATCCGCTGGTACAGCGTCGTGGGCCCCTCGGTCGGCCAGGAGGCATCGAGGTCGGCGGTGATCCGCCGGTCCATGCCCTCCAGGTACCCGCGCAGCCGCTTGGGGGTGAAGGCCGACTGCATGATCCGACGGTGGTCGAGGTGCTCCTGGAAGCTCAGCAGCATCAGCCCGCGGTCGAAGAACTTGCCGATCAGCTCCTGCCAGCCCTCGTTGGAGAAGTCCTTGTCGGCGTTGACGAGGATCTGCCCGGCTTCGTCGGGGCCCATCACGAACACGGCGCGGCGGCCGGCGAGGTGGGACCAGAAGACCGGGCCGAACCGGTCGTTGGACTCCATCAGCCAGCTGACCCGATCCCCCGTCAGGTCACGGAGGCACCCGAGGACCGGATCACCGGCATGGCCGGGGACCGGTCGGAGGCCGCTGCCGATGGGCGGCTCGGCCAGGGAGTGTTCGTTGGGCAGCGCCACGTCACGAGCCCACGACACCGCGGTGGAGGGGGTCACCTGTCGCATCACGTCGAGGGCATGGCCCGGCGCCTCGACCAGGAACCGGCCGGTCGCCCGAGCCCGCCGGGCGGTGTGGCGGGCGCCGTCGAGGACCCTGTCGATCGGCCCCGTGCCGATGGTCGGTGCGGCGCGCCGAGCGGATGGCGCGGTGGCCTCGGGGCCGGGGGCTCGGGACGCCGTCGTGGCGGTCGCGTCCAGCGGCGTGGTGGGGGCAGACATCGTTCGGCTCTCCTCGTGCGTGGACCACCAACGTACGGAACATCGCTTTACATATCAAGGGTATTTGTAAAGCGACTGGTTCCATGCAGGGAAGTTCTGGCAACCACGGGATCGCAACGCACTACACTCGCCGTCGATGGGTGCCCCCCGCCGGATCGGCGCCCGCTCCGCCGGCCAGTCATCGCCTGCTCGAGGGAGCGGACACAGGTGAACGCGAGGTCCTTCGCCGCTCGCCTGGTCTGGACCCTGGTCTCCATGCTGGCGTTCCTGACGGTGATGCACGCGGTGTTCTACCTGCTGCCGGGCGATCCCGTCCGGGCGCTCTTCGGCTTCCGTTCCCCCGGCCCGGAGCTGCTGTCGGAGCTGCGCGAGGCGTTCCGGCTCGACGACCCCTATCCGGTGCAGCTGGGCCGGTACCTGACCGGGCTCGTGACCGGTGACCTCGGCCCCGTCTACCGCCTCTCGCCCAACGGACTGTCCGCGTCGGGGACCACGGTCAGCGGGGTGATCTGGGCCTCCGTCCCGGCCACCCTCCGCATGGTCGGGCTCGCGGTCGTGCTGCAGACCGTCGTCGGGACCGCCCTCAGCGGCGTGCTCTCCGGGGTGTCCGGGCGTCGTGCGCTCGGGTTCAAGGCGGGGGTGTCGCTGCTGATCGCCGTGCCGTCGTTCGTCCTGGCCAGCCTGGCCCAGATCGGCGTGCCGTGGCTGGTCGACGCGCTTGGATTGCTCGCCGGCGCGGCGTTCCTGGCCGCGGTGCCGAGCGGCATGGTCGCCCTCATCGGGTACCCCCTGGTTCGCGAGACCCGGCGGTCGGACTTCGCCCGTCGGGCGTTCGCCAGCGGCATGTCGGATCGACGGGTCAGGTGGATCCACACGATGCGTCCCACAATGGGGACGATGGTGACCCTGGGCGCAGCCGAGACCGGCAACCTGCTGACCGCCGCGGTGCTGGTCGAGCCGATCCTCGGCCGGCAGGGGTTGGGGTCGGTCCTGGTCGCGGCGATGAACGCCCGGCAGGGGCCGACGATCCTCGGTGCCGTGGGGACGGCGTTCGTGCTGGTCGCCACGATGAACCTCGTCGCCGACCTGCTGACGATGCAGCTGGACCCCCGCATCGACGCGCTGTAGGTGGCGGTCCGCGACAGCCTGCCGCGGACCGTCCGCCGCACGGTCCAGCTGTCGGCGCTGCCCGTCGGATCGATCGGCGACCGCGTGGTGGGCCTGGCCCGACGGGCGGGAGGGGCGGACGCCGAGGACGTCCGGGCCGACCTTCGTCGACGCGCCGCCGATCGCATGCGGTCGGTCCTGGGTGACGCGAGGGGAGGGGCGCTCAAGGCCGGCCAGCTGCTGTCGACGGTCGACGCGTTGTTCCCCGCCGACCCCGACGCGACGTGGGCTCGAGCCCTCGCCGCGTTGCCCGCCGACAACCCTCCCCTGCCGTTCGTGCTGGTCGAGCCCGTCCTTGCCGCCGAGCTGGGCGACCGCTGGCGTCGACGGTTCGGCACCTTCGAGGAGCGTGCCGTGGCGGCCGCCTCGATCGGGCAGGTCCACCGAGCCACGTTGCCGGACGGACGCGCGGTGGCGGTCAAGGTGCAGTACCCCGAGGTGGCCGAGACGTTGCGGGTCGACCTGTCGATCGTGTCGACGATGACACGGCTGGCCTCGGCGCTGGCTCCCGGCATGGCGCTGCCGCCGCTGGTGGCGGAGATGCGCGAGCGCCTGGTGGAGGAGCTCGACTACCGCCGGGAGGCCGAGGTGCAGCGTGCCTTCGGCGCGGCGTACGAGGACGACCCCGGCGTGGTGATCCCCGCCGTGCACCTCGCCACCCGCCGCGTCCTCGTCATGGACTGGCTGGACGGGATCCCGTTCACCGCGCTGGCCACGCGACCCCCCACTCCCCCGGGTGTGTCGCCCAACGACGACGGGCAGCCGGTTCGACGACACACCGACCGGACCACCGGCCGGGACACCCCGGGTGTGTCGCCCAACGACGACGGGCAGCCGGTTCGACGACACACCGCCTGGGAAAGCGACGGCCGCCGCCCCGGCGACCCCGCCGAACCCGGCGACCCCGCCGAACCCGCCGGCCACGCCGGCCACGCCGTCGACCAGGCCACGCGGGACGCGGCCGGGCGGGCGTGGACACGGTTCCTGCTGTCGGGGCCCGAGCTGGCCGGCTGGTTGCACACCGACCCGCACCCCGGCAACTTCCGCTGGTTCCCACCCAAGGGTCCGGACACCGACCCCAACACCGACGCTGCCAACCCCGACGCTGCCAACCCCGAGTCCGGGCGGCTCGGCGTGCTGGACTTCGGGTCGGCGCTGCCGATGCCCGACGGGATGCCCCGCACGTTCGGTCGCCTGATCACGCTGCTCCGCGAGGAGGACGCCGAGGCCACGCTCGGGGGACTGCAGTCGGAGGGGTTCGTGCGGGCCGGCGCCGAGGTCGACGCGGTCAAGCTGCGCGACTACCTGGCCCCGTTCTCCGAACCGAGCCGGCACGACACCTTCACGTTCACCCCGGAGTGGCTGCGGGGTCAGTTCGGACGGCTCGGCGACCCGCGGAACCCCGACTTCGCGGTCGCCCTGCAGCTGACCATGCCGGCCGAGCACCTCTTCACCCACCGGGTCTGGCTCGGCATCGTCGGCGTGCTCTGCCGGCTGGGCGCGACGATCGACATCGAGGCCGACGTGCGGCGGTGGCTGCCCGGCCTGGAGTAGTCGACCGGACCGGCCGGCGTCAGGTCCACAGGCCGGGGCGCCCCTCCTCGACCCAGCGGTACAGCAGGTCGCGTCCCGCGAGCTCCGCGTCCACCTCGGACCGCGGCAGGCCGTCACGGAACTGCTCGATGTGCCGCAGCTCGTGACCCAGCACGAAGACGATGTCGTCCTCGGGCAGGTCGATCCACGTGGGGCCGGCCGTCTTGGCCCGGTGGTAGGTCCGCTCGGCCGGCAGCTGCCCCTCCGCCACCACCTGCGGCACCTTCAGGGTGACCAGGTACCGCGTGCCCGCCGGGACGCTCCTCGGGAACGGGACCCCGTCGTAGGCCCGGCCGCTGACCCAGTACCGCGTGCGGTCCAGCGGCACGATCCGGCTGCCGCCACGGCACAGCTCGAGGTCACGCTTGCGGCGGTAGAGGTGGCCGGGACCGACCGCTGCCCCCTCGACGTAGGACTCGTCGGCGTTGTGGCGCAGCGGACAGTCCGGCCGCCAGCACTGGGTGAACCAGACCCGCTTGATCCCGTGGCGCTTGACGTTGATCGCCACCCCCGAGAGGTCCGTGGCGACCATGTCCAGCGCCGCCCCGACCACCCGGTCGACGTCGACGGGGAGGGTGCGGACGACGCTGAGGTGGGGGCCGGCCGACGAGCGGCCGGCCGAGCCGATCGAGGGTCGAGATCCGGTTGCCATGCCTGCACCCTGTCACGACCCTGTGACGCCCGCCGCAGAACTCGCGGCGGGCCTGTGGACTACGGCTTCTCCCAGTCGACGAAGACCTGCTGGTCCGACGCCACGTCGACCAGCGGCAGGTGCAGCACCGACCCGTCGAAGTCCTCGCCGCCGAGGTGGACGCTGGTGAACCCGGCGGGGTTGCCGGGGAGCGCCCAGACCACGTTGGAGGACTGCAGGATCATGCCGATGCGGTTGCCGGCCGGGACGATGTAGTCCTCCGGCAGGAACTCGACGTCGGCGCGGATCATCCCGTTGGGTGCGTCGGCCCGGGACTCCAGCCCCTCGCGGTAGTCGAGGTTGAGGAAGCCACGCTGGATGGTCTTGTACCGGCCGCTGGGGTCGATGTCGACCAGGACGGGGGTGATGTGGGTGCCGGAGACCGGTCCGAGGAGGGAGAAGTACCCCTCCAGCTCGGCGGAGCCGGCGATCCGGACGGCCTGCGTCAGCGGCGTGGTCGAGAACGCCAGGGAGTAGTAGCCCTGCCCGCCGAGCACATCGGCCTTGTTGCCGTCGTTGGACCAGGGGTCGGTGCGGGAGATCTCCTCCGTCGACGTGCCCGTGTCCAGCCACCCGGAGGTCGCGCCGTAGCTGCCCGAACGACCGGCAAGCGGTCCCTCGTGGGCGTTGGTGTAGGACAGCTCGCCGACCTCGCCGGTACCGGGGCCGGGGACGCACACGGGGGTGCAGTCGAGGTCCTGCTCGTAGGTGCGGTTGAGGAACAGCGAGGTGGTCTGCGTCGTGGCCGGCGGCCAGGTCTCGGAGAACGCCACGGTGCTGGCACCCGACGTGGTCTCGGTCTGCGACCGGACGTGGGGGTACTGCTCGACCCGGGCGGCCCCCGCGGCGGCCGCGGCACCCTCCAGCAGGTGGGCGCGCCAGAAGTTGTCGCGCAGGTCGGTGTAGCCGTCGCCGCTGCCGTTGGCGTGCCGGGCCTGCGTCATCCACAGGCGGAGGTCGAAGCCGTTGCCCTCGACCACGTCGGGGGTGGTGGGGTCGTCGGCGTGGGGGGCCAGCGCCTCGTACAGGTACGTGGCCTCGTACTGCTTGACGTTGTAGTCGTTCCACCCGTGGACGATCAGGGTGTTGGTCGTCCAGTCCTCGGCGTGGGTGGTGAAGTCCCGCTCGACCCAGAAGTCGGTGTAGTCGGGGTTGCGGCTGTAGGCCTGCATCTCGTGCTCGACGGCGTCGCACTCCGCCGCACGGTCGGTGATCGACTCGGGCTCGTCGGTGTGGACGGTGTCGCCGAAGCCGTGGTCGAACAGCAGCGGGGTGTCGAAGCCCTCGTCGGTCGCGGACTCGGAGTTGAGGAAGAAGCGGGCGCCGTTGGAGTAGGCGTAGCCGTACCAGTGGCTGATCGCAGCGATCGGCACGATGGCCTTCAGCGGCGTGGTGCCGTCGGCGTCGATGGAGGTGCCGCGCTCGTCGGTCCACATGTCACGCGGGGCACCAGCGACCATGTTGGCGGTGGTGCCGTCGTAGGAGACGCCGGTCAGGCCGACCCGCCCGTTGCTCCACGTCAGGACGTTGCCGTCGCGGTCGGGGATGTCACCGGCCAGGAACCGGATCGCGTCGACGCCGGCCTTCTGCTCGTTGTATCCGCCGTAGTCCCAGCAGCCGGTGGACCCGCGGGTGCCCAGCACGTCGATGGACGCCTCGGCGATGCCCTCGGCGATCAACCCGTTGCCGACGACCGTGCCGGTGCCGGCGGGGTCGCCCAGGGTGTTGTAGGGCGACATGGACGCCTTCACGCCCTGGCCCGCGGCGTCGAAGCTGTCGTTGCGACGCACCTCGACCCGGATGTGCTCCGTGGTGCCGTCGGGCAGCGTGGTCGGCACGTAGTGCACCGAGGTGACGGTCGCGGCCGAGGACGGCAGCGCCGGGAGCACGAGGAGGGACAGCATGGCGACGCCAGCGAGGAGGACACGAACGGGACGAGAGCTCATGCGCCTACTGTTCGCGGTCGACCGGCCGGATTCCTGCTGACCGGTGGGACGAACGAGGAGGAGGAACGACGGTGCGCGGAGTGGTGTTCGAGGAGCCCGGACGGGTCGTGGTGGGGGAGGTGCCCGATCCGCAGGTGCTCGAGGCAACGGACGCGGTGATCCAGGTGACCCGCGCCGGTCTGTGCGGGTCGGACCTGCACCCGTGGACCGGCGCGGAACCGGCGGGATCCGGCGTCGTGTGTGGGCACGAGGCGACCGGACAGGTAGTGGCCGTCGGCGACGACGTCCGGACCGTCGCGCCGGGGGACGATGTCATCGCGTGCTTCACCACCTCCTGCGGTCGATGCGGTCCGTGTCGCGAGGGGCTGACCGCGAGGTGCGTGCACGGCCAGCTGTTCGGCTGGGGTCCGCCCGACAACCCGGCCGGCGGGTTGCACGGCGGGCAGGCGGAGCTGCTGCGAGTCCCGCTGGCGGACGGCACGCTCGTCCCCCGACCGACGGGGATCAGCGCCGACGCCGCGGTGCTGCTGGCCGACAACATGCCGACGGCCTGGTACGCCGCCCGGCGGGCCGAGGTCCTGCCGGGAACGCGAGTCGGGGTCATCGGCCTGGGTGCGGTGGGCCTGTGCGCCATCGCCGCCTGCCGGGCGCTCGGTGCAGCCGAGGTCGTGGCGGTCGACCCCGTGCCGTCCCGCCGTGCCGCGGCCGACCGCCTCGGGGCAAGGACCACCACCCCCGACGACGCGGCGCTGGCCGACACCGGGCTGGACGCGGTGATCGAGGCGGCCGGCCCGTCCGCAGCACAGCGGCTTGCTGCCAGCATGCTCCGTCCCGGCGGCGTGGTGTCGATCATCGCCGTGCAGACCGCCGAGGCGTTCGGCATCTCCCCGGTGACCGCCTACGACCGCAACCTGACGATCCGGGCCGGGCGGGCGCCGGTCAGGGCGGTGCTGGAGGAGGTGCTGCCGGCCATCGTCGACGGCCGCCTGCAGCTCCCGGTCGAGGAGGTCGTCACCCACCCCCGCCTGCCGCTCGCGGACGCGCCCGACGCCTACGCCCGGTTCGCCGCCCGCGAGGAGGGGATGGTCAAGGTCACGTTCGCACCCTGACCGCCGCGGTGAACCGCGCGAGCGGACGGGCATCGGATGGACGGTCGGCCCGGCGGCGTGTCCCCGGCGACGGATACGATCGTGTGCCCGATCCGACCGGAGTTCCCCATGCGAGCCGTCCCCGCCATGCCGACCGACCTGACGCTCGCGCTGGCCGATGCAGAGGGCCGCTGCATGGACGCCCACGGGGATGCCGCCGAGGTGCTGCTGCAGATGCTGGGCAGGCTCGTGGCCAGGCACCACCCCGACGCGACGGGGCTGGCCGTGACCAACCCGCCGCAGCGGTCCGGCTGGCACGTCGTGTCCATCGTCACCGGTCACGGGTCGGTGCCGGCAGGCCTGCCGGTCGGTGAGCAGGACCCCTCCGAGGCGCGCTGGGTTGCCGGTCAGCTCGACGTGCTGGTCACCCGCCTCGACGACCACCTGCGCGCGGTCGGCCGCACGCTGCCGGTCGACGACCCCAACGGCGGTCGACACCTCCCCCTCCCCGGCATGGAGGCCCCGACGCTGCTGCTGACGCTCGACATCGCCGCTCCCGCGCCCCGCACCTCGGCCGGCCCCACCCTCTTCGCCGCCAGCTAGGCCTGCTCGGGTCGGGCCGACAGCTCGGCCAGCAGGTCATCGGCGTCCTGTCGCACGGCGGGGTCGACGTGGCCCAGCGACAACCCGTGGGCCAGCACCTCGCGCGCGGCGTCCCGCTCGCCATGCGCACCGAGCGCCCTGGCCATGGCCACGCCCCGCGCCGGCGTGGTCACGGCCGACAGCACCAGCAGCTCCAGCGCCGCAGGTGCCAGCTGGCCCACCAGCCCGAGCAGGTCGCCGAACAACGGCGGATCGAGGACAGCGGCGACGGCCTCCACCCCGTGGCGCCCGCGATCGTCGTCGAACAGCTCGACCAGTACCGCCGCGCTGAGCAGCCGGTCGGTGGCACCCAACGTTTCGCTCGTGGCTCGGCTCGCGAGCGGACAGTGGGCGGACAGGCCGGCGGCGCGGGCGCGGGCGGACCACTTGACGGCCTGCTCCAGGTGCAGGTGGTCGGCCACCAGCGGCGCGAAGGCCACGGTCAGCGCGCTGCCGGGGTACGCGTCGTCGAGGACCTCCAGGAGCGCCGACACACCCGGTCCCGGATCGGCGGCGAGCTCGGCCAGGACCAGCCGGCAGCGGTCGACGTCACCCTCCGGGTCCAGCAGCGCGGCCACCCGCTCGAGCTGCCCCAGCTGGTGGTACCCGGCCACCAGCTGCGGCCAGATCCGCATCGCCCCCTCACCGGCCGCCTCCAGCAGGTGGGCGACCCCCTCCTCGGTCCGCCCGGCGGCCAGCAGCGCCGAGCCGAGGTCGGCCCGGACGCGCTCGGCGGCCGGCCCCACCCCATCGTCGTGCGGCACGACCCCGCCGTTGCCCTCCGCCGCGGCCAGCGCCCGCTCGTAGGCCGCCACGAAGGCGTCGGTCCGGCCGAGCGCCACCAGCACCTCGGCACGAAGCACGTCGACCGCGCCCTCGAACCGCGACGCGGCACCGAGCTGATCCACCCACGTCAGCGCCTCGGTCGCCCGCTCGAGGCGGACCAGCGTGGCCGCGCCGTGGGCCAGGGCCGTCCGGCGGGTGAACCCGTCATCGGCCGCCCGCGCCTCCTCGAACCGCACCAGGGCCTCCTCGAGCCGGCCGGCCGCAGCCAGCGTCCGGCCCAGGTCGACGACGCCGCGCAGCCCGGCGCCCTCGGCGATCGCAGCCTCGCAGATGCGGATGTTGCGCTCGGTCTTGCCCCGCTCCTCCACGATCCGCTGGATGTAGCCCCAGTGGCCGATCGTGATCAGCGACGTGCGCTCCACCTGCAGCGACGCGTCCGGACGGACGGGCCGGACCTCCTCGTGCAGCCGACCCTCGTAGCGGACCCGGCGTCGCCGCAGCACCCGCAGGCTCTGGTGGGACATGCCCACCGTGCCGACGTCGTCGCGGTAGCTGTCGACGGTGACCTGGAGGGCGTCCGCCCGCGACCGGCGCAGCGTCCGTCGCAGGCCGGCCACGTCGTGCACGAACAGCACCTCGTCGGCATCGACGATCACGGCCCAGCGGCCGACGCAGTGGTCCAGCACCTCGTTGCGCGATCGGCCGAAGTCGTCGTGCCACGTCCCCTCCACGACCCGTGCGCCGGTCGCGCGAGCCAGCGCGACGGTCCGGTCGGTCGACCCGGTGTCCAGCACGACGACCTCGTCCACGACCTCCTGCAACGAGGCGAGGCAGCGCTCGATGACCGCCTCCTCGTCGCGGACGATCAGGGCGGCGGACAGCAGCGGTGCAGGAGGTGGCGACGTGCGGGCCATGCCAGCAGTCTCCTCGGCAGCCCCGCCGTCCACGTGAGGCAACCCCGTTCGCACGAGTGACCCCGGCGACGAACCCGTGATCCGACACAACGGTCCTCTAGCGTGTCGCCCGTGAAGCTCGACACCATCACCTACGGCCATCCGCTCCGCGACATCGGCGAGGTGGTCCGCAACGCCGAAGCCCGGGGTTATGACGCCTGGTTGACCTCGGAGGTCCAGTACGACCCGTTCCTGCCCTGCGCGGTGGCGGCCGTGGCGACGGACCGGATCCAGCTGGGCACGGCGATCACCGTCGCGTTCGCGCGCAACCCCATGACCGTCGCGCAGTCGGCGCACAACATCCAGCAGGCGTTGGGTGACCGGCCGTTCCTGCTGGGCCTCGGCTCCCAGATCAAGCCGCACATCACCAAGCGGTTCTCCCAGGACTGGCCCGACCGTCCGGCCGCGGCCATGCGTGAGTTCGTCCAGGCCCTGCATGCCATCTGGTCCTGCTGGAACGACGGGGAGGAGCTGGCGTTCCGCGGCGAGTACTACACCCACTCGATCATGACGCCCATGTTCACGCCGCCTCCGAACACGGTCACCCCGGAGGTGTGGCTGGCTGCCGTCGGGCCGGGCATGACGCGCGTCGCCGGCGAGGTCGCCGACGGCATCCTCTGCCACGGGTTCACGACGGCCACCTACTTCACCGAGACGACCCTCCCGGCGGTGGAGGAGGGCGTCGCCCGTGTGGAGGGCCGGACCCGCGAGGACGTCGAGGTCGTGCTGCCGCCGTTCGTGATCACCGGCTACACCGACGAGCAGCGGGCGGGCGCCCGGCAGGCGGTGCTGCAGCAGATCGGCTTCTACGGCTCGACCCCCGCGTACCGGCCGGTGCTGGAGGCCCACGGCTGGGGCGAGCTCGGCGAGGAGCTGCACCGCCTGTCGCGCTCCGACGGGTGGGGCCGGATGCCGGCGATCATCGACGAGGAGGTCGTCGACGCCTTCGCGATCGTCGCCGACCCCGACGTGCTCGGCGAGGCCATCGTCGAACGGTTCGGGGGCGCGGCAGACCGCATCCAGCTCGGCGAGGCCTACGGCCTGTCCGACGCGCACCTGGACCGTGCCCGGGAGGTCCTCGCTGACGCGTGACCGCCGGACGGGTCAGGCGGTGGTCGGCTCGTCGTCCTCCAGGTAGCTGGTGACCCCCTCGCGGGCGGACAGTCGCATCGCCTCGGCCACCCGCACGGCCGCCAGGCCCTCCCGCATCGTGACCACGGCCGCCGGCTCGCCGAGCACGGCGTCACGGAAGGCCAGCATCTCCGTCATCAACGGTTCGGGCTTGGGGATTGAGTAGCGGATCACGTCGCCCTCCGACACCCCGCGGAAGCGCGTCAGCTCCTCCCACTGGTTGAGCTCCGAGCCGTTGGCGTGGAAGGTCAGGTCAGCGGTCACCGTGTCGGCGATCAGCGCGCCGGCCTCACCCAGCGCGACGATCTCGCGTTCCTTGTAGGGCGACAGCCAGTTCACGAGGTGGTTGGTGACGGTGCCGTCGGCCAGCACGCCGGTCGCCGCGACCAGGTCCTCGTGGGGGCGCCCCGTCTTGTGGGCGGTCCGCGCGCTGATGGCAGCCACCGACGATCCACCGACCCAGGCGGTCAGGTCGACGTCGTGGGTCGCCAGGTCGAGGATCACGCCGACGTCCTTGATGCGAACGGGGAACGGCCCCTGGCGGCGGGTGGCGATCTGGTACAGCTCGCCGAGGAGCCCCTCCTCCAGCTTCGTCCGCATGGCCTGCAGGGCCGGGTTGAACCGCTCGATGTGGCCGACGGCACCGACCAGCCCCGCGGTCTCGAACGCCTCGGTGATCCTCGTCGCGGCGTCGAGGGTGTGGGCCAGCGGTTTCTCCACCAGGGTGGGGACCCCCGCCCCGGCCAGGCGCATCGCGACCTGCTCGTGGTGTTCGGTCGGGGCGGACAGCACCGCCATGTCCAGCCCGCCCTCGATCAGCTGCTCGTCGCTGATGAACACCCGTCCGCCCTGAGCGGCGCCGTGCGGATCACCCGACGGGTCGGCCACCCCGACGAAGTCGACGCCCTCCATGGCCCGCAGCACCCGGACGTGGTGGCGCCCCATTGTCCCAAGCCCGATGACACCCGCCCGGAGCATTCAGTCCTCCGCGGCCATCGTGCCGTGGGTCGCGCGGTGGCCGACGCCGTCCTCCCGGCACACCCAGCGGCCGTCGTCGTCGGGGTCCTGCTGCAGTCGGCCGCCGCAGGCGCAGACCCAGCCGAGCTGTCGTGCCGGCACCCCCGCGACCAACGCGTGGTCCGGCACGTCGCTGGCGACCGTGGCACCCGCCGCGACCATCGCCCAGCGCCCCACGGTGACGCCGGCCACGACGATGGCGCCGGCGCCGATGGCCGCACCGTGACGGATCGTCACCCCGGCCGCAGCCCAGTCCGCGCCACGCTTGAGCGTGCCGTCGGGTGCGATCGAACGCGGCCGCAGGTCGTTGGTCAGGATCGCCGCCGGACCGATGAAGACACCGTCCTCCAGCGAGGCGGGTGCATACACCAGCGCGTTGTTCTGCACCTTGCAGCGGTCGCCGAGCACCACGCCGGTGTCGATGAACGCGCCGCGGCCGATGATGCACTCCTCGCCCAGCCGGGCCCCGTCACGGACCTGGGCGAGGCCCCACACCATGGTGCCCTCGCCGATCTGGGCGTCCTCGGCGACGGTGGCTGCTGGGTCGATCCGCATGGTCGCCGGATCCTACGCCGACTCGCCCGACGACCGACGGACGGCGAACGGTCGCAGCCCGATGCTGCGCCAACCTTCGTTGAGGAAGGAGGAGTGCGGTGCCCGCTTGGCGAACAGACCGTCCATGCGCCTCATCATCCTCGCCCTGTCCGTCCTCACCGTCCTTGCCGTGGCCATTCCCGCCACGGCCGATCCTGTCCTGAACGGTCCCTGCGCCAACCCCAACGGGCTTCCCGTGGTCACGACGGCCACGGGTGTGACCGCTGACGTGGAGACCCCCTGGGGCGTGCTCGGCGTCGGCGAGGCGCTGTCCGGCGGCACCTACCTCGTCGACCTGGAGGGCGTGGAGGTCGGCCTCAAGAAGACCGTGAACGTGACCCTCTCGTGGACCAACGGCATCTTCGACGAGCTGACGGACTACGACATGGTCATCGGCGGCACCACCTACGACGCGTCGGACACCACCGAGACCGCCAGCCTGTCCATGGGACACTGCAAGACGATCTCCGTGGACGAGGTCTACTCCTTCACGGGCACCCCCGCCGACAGCCTCACCCTCGACCTGTCGATCAGCAGCTTCTCCTTCTAGGTCTCGGCGTCCCTCCGGGCGCCGGCCTCACGCCAGCCCACGGACCGTCCGCAGCGGGTCGCGCCAGCCGAGGATCACCTCGGCCATGCGCACCGCGCGGACGGTCCGCTGCGTTTCGTGGACCCGCACCATGCGGGCCCCCAGGGTCATGCTGACGACCGCCGCCCCGATGGACGCGTCGACGCGTTCCTCCAGCGGCAGGTCCAGCGACTCGCCGATGAAGTCCTTGTTTGACAGGGCGACGAGCACCGGCCGGCCGAGCTCGGCCAGGACCGGCAGGTTCCTGGTGACCTCCAGGGAGTGGAGGGTGTTCTTGCGGAAGTCGTGGCCCGGGTCGACGACGATCCGGTCGCGGTCGACCCCGGCCGCGACGGCCTCCTCGAGCAGCCGGGCGAGCTCGTCGCGGACCACCGTCGTCACGTCGGGGTGGTAGTGGTTGCGCATCGGCCGCTGGCGGATGTCGCCGCCGGAGTGCATGACCACCAGGGCGGCGTCGTGCCGTGCGACGACGCCGGCAAGCGCCGGGTCCGAGAGGCCCGAGGTGTCGTTGATCAGGTCCGCCCCGGCCGACAGCGCCGCGTCGGCCACCTCCGCCCGGAACGTGTCGATCGACAGAGGAGCGTCGCTGCGACGACGGAACGCCTCGACGAAGGGGACGATGCGGTCGAGCTCGGCGGCGGTGTCGACGTCCTCGCCCGGCCCTGCCTTGACGCCGCCCACGTCGACGAGGTCGGCCCCCTCCTCCACCTGGGCCAGGGCATGGTCCACCGAGGCATCGAGGGCGTAGGTGGCGCCGCGGTCGTAGAACGAGTCGGGTGTCCGGTTGACGATCGCCATGACCGCCATGCGGCGATGCAGGTCGAGGGTGGTGGCGCCGAGTCGCAGCAACATGCGCCGCATCCTGCCAGTTCAGCCTGTTTCCGGCGGCGCCAGCGGAGCGAACCGGCGGTCGCGCCGTAGGTTGGGAGGGTATGGCTCTCGAACCCGGCGACGACGTCGTCCACTCCATCCACGGTCCCGGCCGTGTCGTGGCGGTGCAGATGCGCGACACCCCTGACGGCCCCGTGGAGTACGTCACCATCGAGGTGGGCGACATGCGCATCCTCATCCCCACCAGCGAGGTGGAGGCGGTCGGCGTCCGGGACCCCATCAGCGAGGAGGACGCCGAGGCGATCCTCGAGCTGCTCGCCGAGGACCCCCTGAAGGACCCGGGTCACTCGGCCCGGCGACGGCGCAACCAGAAGCGACTGCTCGACGGCGACGCCGAGGCGCTGGCCAAGATCGTCCGCAGCCTGCAGGCGCTCCGCGAGGACCGCGACAAGCCGCTGGCCATGCGCGACAAGGACCACCTGCGGTCGGCCACCGCGAAGCTCGCCGGCGAGCTGGCCATCGCGCTGAAGGTCACCGAGGAGGAGGCGACGGCGCTGATCGAGCGCGCCACCGCCACCGACGAGGCCGACGCAGAGGCCTGACCCCCGGCCCCGGACGACGAACGGCCGACCCCGAGGGGTCGGCCGTCCTGCTGTCGGGGTCGGTCAGCCGGCGGTGACGGTGATGGTCCCGGACCCCATGTGGGTCTCGTAGGGGATCGTGGTCGTGCCGAACAGGGCGGTGGCCCCGTCGTAGGTGAAGGTGGCACCGCGGGGCATGCCGGAGGCCGGGCCCTCGCCGGAGGAGAACTTCTCGCCACGGACGAAGCCGTACTCGTCGGTGTCGTTGACGAAGACCAGGCGCTGGCCGGACCGGATCTCGACGTCGAGGTCGCCGCTGAGCAGGACCTGCTGCGCCTCGAAGCCGGCGTAGTCGAAGGGCACGTTGCCGCCCGACGCGGGGTAGATGGTGGCGTGGGTCGATCCGAGCGGGATGATCCCGGACTCGCCGTCGATGCCGGTGCCGACGAACTCACCCGATGCCGTCGGGGTGGCGTTCAGCCCGCCCGGGTCGGAGTAGAAGATGATGTCGAGGTCGGCGTCGACGCTGGAGGTCAGCTCGAAGGTGCCGCCGACGGTCGCGGGGTCGACCTCGAAGAACCAGCTGACGACGCCCTGCGCCTCGGGGCCGACGAACATGGCGGAGCGGGTGTGCCGGGTCACCGGCAGCGCGGCCTTGGTCGGGTTGGGCACGAGGACGGAGCCGGAGATGGCCTGGGCCACCGCGGGCTCGACGCCAGCGGATGCCGGCACGGCGACCATCGCCGAGAGGAGGGCAGCGGCCAGGAGGAGTCGGATGGTTCGCATCTGTCGACCTTTCGTGAATCGGGTTCGGTTCCACGTTCGACGTCACCCACGTCCACTCCTTCCGGCACCTCGGCTACCGTCGTGACCGTGCTCGTCGTCGCCATCCCCTCCACCGCCCTCGTGCTGCCGTCGGTCCGGACCGGCGACGATCCGGCCATCCACGGCATGCGCGACGAGGTCGCCCGCGTCCTGGCCGACGTGACGGGTGTGGTGGTCGTGCTGGCCGCGGACCCGGCAGCCGTCGACGGGGCCGTGCGCCTGCACCCGCCGGGCGGCGACGTCCACCTCGGCGGGCTGGGCCTGCCGGAGGTGACGGCGCGGGTCAGCGGACGGCCACCGGGCCTCCCCGGGGTCGACGTCCACCCGGGGGCCGACCTGTCGGTGCTGGCCTGTGCGGTGAGTCGGCTGGAGGTGGTCCGGTCGGTCATCGCGGTCGGTGTGCCGTCCTCGGGTGCCGGGGCCGACGACGTGGCTGACTGGGTTCGGAGCACGGCCGACGTCGATGCGCTGGTGGTCGCGGGAGACCTGTCGGCGGGGCACGGCCCCAAGCCGCCCCGCCCCTCGGTCGGCGAGCAGCGTGCCGCGGCGTACGACCACGCCGTCGTCGCGGGTGTACGGGCGGGGGTGCTCGAACCCGAGCTCGTCGGCGACGCCGAGGAGGCTGCGGCTCGCGGCGTCCCCGCCCTGGCCGTCGCCGTCGCCCTGGCGGGCCCGGCCGAACGCGTCACCCATCAGGTCGTCGACGGCGTGGGCAGCCTGGTCGCCCGCTGGCCCACCCCGGCCTGAACGGCTCGACACGATCGGCTCGGCCGGCCCCGCCCGCCGGTCCGCGCGATCGGGGCGGGGCTGCCGGGCCGTCCGCCGGTCGGCGCGATCGGGGCCTGCATCGCCCCCGGACGATGATCGGCACGATCGGCGCGGCCAGGCCGCCCACCGGTCGGCGCGATCGGGGCCTGCATCGGCCCCGGACGATGATCGGCACGATCGGGGAGGTGCTGCCGGCAGGAGTTCCGGCCGGCCGTGGCGAACACCCCGAGCATGCAGAGCCTCCTCTCCCCCCGTCGTCCGCTGACGGCGCTGGCCGCCATCACGCTGCTGGTGCTCGGACTGGTCGTCACGACCCTCCTCCCCCGCGGTCAGACAGCACCGCTGGCCGACCCGCGGCTGGAGCTGCCGCCCCTCCAGGCACCGGGTGAGTGGTTCGACTCCCAGCGTGGTGTGGAGGGGGCGAGCATCGACTACGCCGGCACGCTGGCGGAGTCCGCCGCGATCGCCGACCGCACGCGGGCGGTCAACCCGGCGGTGGCCGACCTCGAGTGGGACCTGCTCGGCCCGACCGAGATCGGCGGCCGCGTCGTGGACCTCGCGCTGGTGCCCGGTCGTCCCAACGAGGTCTGGGTGGCCACGGCCTCCGGTGGCGTGTGGCACTCCGCCGACGCGGGCACGACCTACAGCCCACGGTGGGACCCCGAGCTGACCCAGGCGCTGGGCGCCATGGCCGCCGGACCGGACGGGACGCTCTACGTCGGCACCGGCGAGGCCAACCCCGGCGGCGGCTCGGTCGTCTACGGCGGCACCGGCCTGTACGTCTCCCGTGACGACGGCGCCAGCTGGCAGCTGTCCGGCCTGCCCGACTCGGGCGCGTTCGGTCGGATCGTGGTGGACCCCAACGACGGCGACACCGTCTACGCGGCCGCGGCCGGCGACCTGTTCGTGCCCGGTGGGGAACGCGGCCTGTACCGCTCGCCCGACGCCGGTGACACCTGGGAGCTGATCTTCCCGCAGGCCGACACCGCCCTGCCGAACCGCGAGACCACGGGCGCGGTCGACGTCGCCATCGACCCGAGCGACTCCGACCGGATCCTCGTCGCGATGTGGGACCACTACCGCACGCCCGAGAAGCGCGTCTACGCCGGACCCGGTTCGTCGGTGTGGCTGACCGAGGACGGCGGCACCACCTGGATGCACGTCACCGACATCGCCCTCGGCGAGGGCGACCGGACCCGCAACGACCTCGAGGACCGGCTCTACACCCCGGAGGAGGAGACCGGCCGCATCGGCCTGGCCTTCGCCCCCTCCGACCCCAGCCGCGTGTACGCGATGATCGCCAACACCCTCGACGGCACCCACGGCGCGTGGTTCAGCTCCGACGACGGCGGGCGGTCGTTCACCCGCAGCGAGCCGTTCGGGCTGGCCGCCAACAACTCCTCCTACGGCTGGTGGTTCGCCCGGATCTTCGTCGACCCCCTGAACGCCGACCACCTGTACGCGGCCGGGCTGGAGGTCATCGAGTCCCTCGACGGCGGCTCGACGTTCCTCCCCCAGTCCAACACCACCGCCCTGGTCGTCACGGGCGCCAACCAGGCCATCGTGCACTCCGACCAGCACACGATGGTGTGGTCGCCGGACGTGCCGGGGCTGGTCTACCTCGGCAACGACGGTGGGGTGTACCGCTCGGCCGCCAACGGTGCGGCAGGCACGTGGGTGACCGGCGCCTCGCAGGGCTGGACCCAGCACTACTCCGTCGACGTCGACGAGCAGACCGCCCAGTACGTCGTCTCCGGACTGCAGGACAACCTGTGCATGCACCACGTCGGTGACGTCGAGGCCGGCAGCGCGGCGTGGATGAAGTACGGCTTCTGCGGTGACGGCATCGTGACGCGCGTCGACCCGGGCGATCCGTCGACGACGTACTACTGCTCGCAGTACGGCGGCTGCGGTCGGGCGAAGGGCGGGGCGCCGCTGCTGGTCGGCGGCATGCGCATGCCGAGCGACCGCTACGGCTGGCTGGCCGACATCCAGTTCGACCCCAACAACCCCGACACGATCTACACGGCGGGTGCACAGCTGCATCGTTCGACCAACGAGGGCACCGCGTTCAGGACCATCTCCGGGGACCTGTCGTCGCAGCCCGAGCAGACCGACCCCAACAGCGGCTACCGGCTGCGCGGCGTCGTGACGACCATCGCGACCCACCCCGACGGCAACACCGTCTGGGTCGGAACCGACGAGGGCCGGCTGTGGGTCACCCATGCCGCCTCGACCCTGCCCGCGGTCGGACGTGGCGTGCCGCAGGACAGCAGCGGCGGCTGGACGCTGGTCGACGACGGCGACCCCACCACCACCGACGACAACGATGGCGACCTCGGGCTGCCCGAGCGCACGTGGATCACCTCCGTCACCGCCGACCCGGCCGACCCGACGGGCAACAGCGCGTGGGTGGCCTACTCGGGCTTCCGCCAGGGCGAGGAGGGGGCACAGCTGTTCCGCACGACCGACGGCGGCGCGACGTTCACCGACGTCTCGGGTGACCTGCCGGGCGCACCGATCAACGACGTGATCCTCATCGACGGCGACCCGGCCGTGGCCACCGACGTCGGCGTGTTCATGTCGACCGACGACGGCACGTCGTGGCTGCGGGTCGGCGACCTGCCGGCGGTGCCGGTGCTGGAGCTGCGCCACCACGTCGGGACCAACACCCTGACCGCGGCCACGTTCGGCCACGGCATCCGCCGGACGACCCTGCCGGGCGAGCAGGCGGGCGGTCTCGGACTCCCGCTGCACGACTGACGATCGTCGGCCCAACGCGTCAGGCCCCGGTCACACGGGCCGGGGCCTGACGCGTCGGGTGAGCCCGAGGGCCGCGGCCGGCTCGGCCCGACGGGCCCCGTGTGCGATCAGCCTCCCTTGCGGCTGGGGATGCCACACGGAGGACGCCGACGGGTGGGATCCCCTCCCC